>CAZZGS010000628.1:0-3355 GCA_964653845.1 uncultured Bryobacter sp. | reverse complement strand
GCCGCTGCAACCTGAATCGGCAACTTGCACTTGCAACCCGGGCACCAACTTCAATGCCGCCACTAGTTTTGGTCTCATCACCAACACCCGTAACGGCTCTGGCGCTCCCGGCCTCGGCCAGGGCGAACCCCGCAACATTCAATTAGCTCTCAAGCTCATCTGGTAACCAATCGAATGAACCTCTCAACTCTAACGAGGAGCCTGTCAGCCTTTGCGCTGGCGGGCTCCTTTTGTATTTCCTATACACAAACCAAAAAGACCTGGACCGACGCCGAACTAATGAAAATCCACAAGGAAGCTTACCTTGTCGATCTCCACAACGACGTACCGATGATCACCGTCACAGGCAAAGACTTCTCACTCCGCGGTGCCGGCCAACATACCGACGCGATCCGAATGAAGGAAGGCGGAATGGGCGGGCAAATATTCGCAGCCTTTGTACCAACTAGCTACGTCGCAACCAACGCCAGCGCCCATCAGGCCCTCCGCCTGATTGATTCGATCAAAGAAGACATCTGGAAGAAAAACTCCGCTCAGTTCAATTGGGCCGCAAGCTCCGCCGACATCCTCGCCAACAAAAAGGCCGGTAAGATGAGCGCCCTCATCGGCATCGAAGGCGGCCACGCCATTGAAGACGACGTGCGTCTCCTGCGCCGCTTCTATGAACTAGGCACGCGCTACATGACCCTCACATGGGCCAACACCAACAACTGGTGCGACTCCTCCGGCGACATCAACAACCCAAAGGTCAAGCACTGGGGCGGCCTCAACGATCTCGGCAAGTCGATCGTCCTAGAAATGAACCGCATCGGCATGATCGTCGACGTCTCGCACATCTCTGACGGCGCCTTCTGGTCGGTGATCGAGACCAGCAAAGCCCCAATCATCGCCAGCCACTCAAGCTGCCGTATCCTCTGCGACGCGGGCCGTAACCTCACCGACGACATGATCAAAGCCCTTGCGAAAAAAGGCGGCATCATGGGCATCAACTTCTCATGCGACTTCCTCAGCCAAAAAGCTAAAGACGCCAATCCAATGAACCGCCCCGAAGTCGTCAAAGAACGCGATCGCATCATGGCCGAAGTGAAAGACCAACAGCAAGCCATGAAGCAGTTCCGCGAACTCATGACGAAATACCGCGGTGAAACTACTCGTGCCACCCTGAAAGATGTCGTCGATCACATAGATCACGTCGTCAAACTGGTTGGCGTGGATTATGTAGCGATCGGCAGCGATTTCGACGGCATCAGTTGCACCCCCGAGGGCCTCGATGACACCAGCAAGTTCCCCAACCTCACCCGCGCTCTACTCGAGAAAGGTTACACCCCACAGATGATCGCCAAGATCTATCATGGGAATCTGATCCGCGTGTTTTCAGAAGTTGAAAAAGTCTCCGCATCGATGAAATAAAACCTTGGCACAACTGAGTTCCCCCTTCGAAAAATACGAGCTGGACGGCGCCTTCGATGAGATGTTCGATTCGAATGGCACCGTCCGGCCTCATTACGCCCCTCTCTTTGACATGCTTCAGGAATCGCCTGCCGCCGAGCTCAAACGAGCCAAGCAGGAAAGTGATCTGATCTTCCTCAATCAGGGCATCACCTTCACGGTTTACGGCAAAGAAGAAGGCACCGAGCGGATCTTCCCCCACGACCTCCTGCCCCGCATCGTCACTCGCAAAGAGTGGGAACACGTAGAAGCTGGCCTCACCCAGCGCATCACCGCCCTCAACCTTTTTCTTCAGGACATCTACCACGGCGGTCGCATCCTCAACGACGGTGTTGTACCGCGCGAACTTGTCTACACCTGCAAATACTTCCGCCGCCAGATGCGCGGCCTCAGGGTCCCCAAAGGCGTCTACATAGCGGTAACCGGCACTGACCTCATTAGGGATCTCGACGGCCAGTTCATGGTGCTCGAAGACAACCTCCGCGTCCCCTCGGGCGTCAGCTACATGCTCACTGGCCGGCAGGTCATGAAGCGCATCTTCCCCAAGGTTTTCCGCCAAAGCGGTGTAATGCCGATCGAAGGCTACCCGCAGGTCTTGCTGCAAAGCCTCAACGCACTCGCCCCCGACGGCCGTGATGAACCCACTATCGTTCTTCTCACCCCCGGCGTCTTCAACAGCGCTTATTTCGAGCACACCTTCCTGGCCCGCCAGATGGGCATCGAACTCGTCGAAGGCCGTGACCTCACCGTCCACGACAACATCGTCTACATGCGCACCACCTCAGGCCTTACGCGCGTCGACGTAATCTATCGCCGCATCGACGATGACTTCATCGACCCTCTCGCCTTCCGTCACGATTCGATCCTCGGTGTCCCTGGTCTCTTCAATGCATACCGCGCCGGCAACGTCACTCTCGCAAACGCCATCGGCACCGGAATCGCCGACGACAAGGCCCTCTACGCCTACGTCCCGAAGATCATCAAATATTACCTTGGGCAGGACGCAATCCTCCCCAACGTTGAAACTTACATCCTTGCAGAAGAAGGCCCCCGTCAATATGTTCTCGACAACCTCGAAAAGATGGTGGTCAAGGCGGTTGGCGAGAGCGGTGGCTACGGGATGCTGATTGGCCCGCATGCATCCAAGGCCGAGATCGAAGAATTCAGGTTGAAGATTCTGGCTGACCCACGTAACTATGTCGGCCAGCCAACCCTGATGCTCTCAAGAGCACCATGTTTTGTGGAAGGCGAATTCGACTCTCGACACGTAGATCTCCGGCCTTATATTCTGTACGGCGACAAGATCACCATCGTGCCGGGCGGTCTGACTCGAGTGGCTCTTCGCAAGGGCTCGCTCGTTGTGAATAGTTCACAGGGAGGCGGCAGCAAGGATACTTGGGTCGTCGACGAATCTTAGAGGAACCGGTATGTTATCTCGAGTTGCCGATAGTTTGTATTGGATGGCGCGATATCTTGAGCGAGCCGAGCACACCACACGCTTGCTCGATGCCAATATCCAGTTGATGCTCGAACAAAAGCCCCAGGCCGTCGAGCGTCAACTACGCCGCATCAACCTGAGCCTCGGCGAGCCGCTAACGCTGGACGGCAGGATCAGTGTCCCGGCTCTCGAACATGCGCTGATCTTTGATCCGCGCGTCAAGACATCCATCATCAGCTGCGTTATGAATGCCCGTGAAAACGCCCGTCAGGTTCGCGAACAAATTTCCAGCGAAATGTGGAGCGAACTCAACGGCCTCTTTCACTTCGTCAAACGTTACGACGCCGACGACCTCGAACAGGAATTACCCCTCGAATTCCTCAACGAAGTTCGCCGCAACATCAGTCTCTTCAAGGGTGAAACGGATGCCACCATGTCTCATGGTGAAGAGTGGTGGTTCCTGCAAAT
>CAZZGS010000627.1:0-3361 GCA_964653845.1 uncultured Bryobacter sp. | reverse complement strand
TCGTTGGGCTCATAACCCAAAGGTCGCATGTTCAAATCATGCCCCCGCAACCAACCACTTGACCGGACTTCCGTCCATGGTCCTTCCAACACCCATTTTTTCGTAGTTATTGTTCCATTCGGCCCTTGCCCTAGCTCCAAGTCTGGTGCAAACATACTGGAATGACCGTCCTGACAGTTAACGGCGAGGCAATTGAAGAGACCGCCATCCAACAGCAGATGGCAGCCATGCTGAACATCATGATGGTCGAGATGGAAGGCGAGGACCCTCTGGTTGTCAGAATGCGCGCCCGCGAGTGGGCTGAAGAGAACCTGATTGAAGCCACTCTCCTCCGCCAGCTTGCCATGAAGGATCCCCAGCCAGTGGAAGGTTGCTCTCCCGAAACGGAGGTAAGCGTTCGCCTTGAGCGATTGGTGGCCCGCGTTACCTCCAAGGCAGAAGCACCGCGACGCAAAGATATTGTGGCTTTCTACACAAAGCATCGGGAATCTTTCCACCAGCCAGAACGAATTCACGCTGCGCATATTGTGAAGAATGTAGATGAGAACCAGAGCGAGGAGACCGCCCGTGTGGCAATCGAGCGCGCACAAGAGGAGTTGCAGAAGGGACGGCCCTTTGCCGAAGTTGCCGACGAGCTTTCCGATTGTGCAGGAAAGGGTGGCGACCTTGGATTTTTCGAGAGAGGCAACATGGTTGAAGCTTTTGACGATGTGGTCTGCAACCTGGACCTCCGTCAAGTGAGTAGCATTTTCCGCACTGAGTTTGGTTTTCACATCGCGACCTTGTTCGAGCGCATCCCAGCCGGCATTCGCCCTTTCGCCGAGGTTTCGCCTCAGATCGAGCAACAGTTTCTCGAAGAGAAGAAGCAGGAAAAGCTGAACGAATATCTGGATCAATTGCGCATCGGTGCGGATATTCGGCGAGAGAAGAGGCCAGCGCTTTGAGCGAACTGCCCATTGTTGGATCGTGTTGCGCTCCGACCCGGCTGCGCGCTCAGCAACTGGAGGAGTCCAGGCTGGTTTCTGCCGCGCTTGCGCGGATCTCAACAGGCTCGACCGATGGCATGGTGAAACTCGACGGTGGCGCATTCCTGATGGGCACAGACGCGGAAGACGCATTTCCTTCCGATGGAGAAGGCCCGATCCGTACCGTACACGTTGATCCCTTTTACGTCGACGTTAACCCTGTAACGAATCAGCGTTTCGCGGAATTTGTTCACGCCACAGGCTATAAAACGGAAGCCGAGCGAATTGGTTGGTCCTTCGTCTTTCAAGGACACATTCCAGCCGAGCGCTACAAGGAGCTTGTAGATCACACTGTGCCCGGGGTGCCCTGGTGGTGTCAGGTGTGGGGATCGGACTGGAATCATCCTCTAGGCCCCGATTCGAATATCGAAGGCAAAGACGACTATCCAGTTATCCAGGTCAGTTGGAATGATGCGGTCGAATACTGCCGCTGGGCTCAAAAGCGGTTGCCTACTGAAGCCGAGTGGGAATATGCGGCACGCGGTGGCCTGGAACAGAAGGCCTACCCTTGGGGCGACGAACTCACTCCCGGCGGCCAGCATCTATGCAATATCTGGCAGGGTGAGTTTCCTCACGTCGATCTCGCCGAGGATGGCTATTCGGAAGTGGCTCCCGTTGATGCTTTTCCTCCAAATGCCTATGGACTCAACCTGATTACCGGCAACGCCTGGGAGTGGTGCAGCGATTGGTTCGATTCCTCCTACCACGTTGCTGCGACGCGTTCGAATCCAGTGGGGCCGCCGACGGGCAATGCGCGGGTGATGAAGGGCGGGTCTTACCTATGCCACAAGTCTTATTGCAATCGCTACCGCGTAGCGGCGCGCACATCCAACACGCCCGATAGTGCCACGACTCACATGAGTTTCCGCTGCGTGCGCGACAAGTAGCTGCGAGGTTAGATCTGGGCTAACCGAACTGCCAGTTCGAGCGCCTTCTCGAAGCTAACTGCGCCAGCCACGCCCTTGCCCGCAATATCAAAGGCAGTTCCATGGTCTACCGATGTGCGGATAATCGGGAGACCAAGTGCTACGTTGACGCCCCCTTCGAAATCTAGCAGCTTCAGCGGAATGTGCCCCTGGTCGTGATACATGCAGACGATGGCGTCGTAGCGCTTCTTTCGGACTGCCAGATAGAAAAGCGTATCGGGCGGGAATGGGCCATCTACCGGCATTCCCTGCGATTGCGCCCACTCCACTGCCGGGCGAATTTCCTCGATATCTTCTCTGCCGAAAAGCCCATGCTCGCCAGCATGTGGGTTCAGCCCCGCTACGGCTATGCGAGGGTTGGGGATCAGCTTGGCCACAGCGGCGCAGGTGAGGCTCAGGATCGTCTTGATCCTTGGTTGCTTGGTTCTTTCAATTGCTTCAGCGAGTGAACAGTGCGTGGTGACGTGCGTGACGATCAGATCGTCTGAAACCAGCATGATTGTGACATCCTCAACGCCGCAAACGGAGCCGATCAACTCGGTATGGCCAACGAAGCCCGGGTCAGTCATCTGCGTCGCTTCTTTGTTCATTGGCAATGTCACCATCGCCGCGATCTCTCCGGCCAGGGCAGCCTTGGATGCCGAGATGACGTATTCACGAGCAGCACGCCCGGATGCGGCGCTCAAGGCTCCTGGCGTTACCTCGCTGTCAGTGATTAATGCGTGGTCAATGACGTTAAGTGCATCCGGTGTGAACTCGTCGGCGTGCTGGATTGTTCGGAGCGGAACTTCATAATTCAAGAGCTTGTTGTAGTAGGCGAGGGTAGTGAGATCACCATAGGCCACAATCGGAACTCGAATACGACCTTCCCTATAAGCCTTCAGAAGCACCTCCGGCCCAATTCCGCTCGAATCCCCAACTGTGACCCCAAACACTTTGTTCATAATTTCTCTTTCAATCGCTGCAATAGATCGGCTTGTCCAAAGCCACCCGCCTTTGTTATCCAATACATTCCCTGTGATTTCGAAACGGGCACTCCGGGCAGGATCTCTCCGCAAGCTTCGAAATCGACGGCTCCAAGTGCCTGGTGAATTCCGAAGGCCGTATCGCCGCCAAATACGATGATCGCCTCAAAACGTGACCTTGTCAGCAGCGCCTTCACCTGCGATCCGAGCCGGTTGGCACGGTCCAGCCCCTCTTCAGAACCTTCATATTCAAATCGAACCCAATTCTCGTCGAAGTGATGATTCGAGATCTGGTCTGCCGAAGCCGGGTGTAGGCTTCCGTTGATAACGAGGCATCGCATATGTGAAGGTATCGCTAGCCTGGAGGCTTCTTGCGAGTACTCCTCGGCAAGGGCCCCTGCGATTGCGGCCGGCCCGGCAACAATCACTGGACTCGGGTCCTCCA
>CAZZGS010000626.1:0-3370 GCA_964653845.1 uncultured Bryobacter sp. | reverse complement strand
CCTCTTGAGTAATCGCTTCGGTAGCTTCTGGACCGCTCGCGTCAACGCTCACGCCGCCTAAAACGATGTCCTCACCTTCGCTTCCTAGGCTGCCCACCAACAATTTCGTCGTGCACCCCTGGCGGGTCCTAGAGGTAAAGGAGTGGCTTTGGGGCTTGCAATTTCACCCGCGCTTGGGACGGTGAGATCCCGGATTTGGGAAGTAGATCCTTGAAGAGATGTTTTCATGAGCGCTCCGACGTTGAAGCGACACCGACCGGCTGCCATATACCAGTGGCGCGAAAAGTCACGCCAACTATTCCAAAGAAAATTGGAGCCACTCCGCTGCATGTGTCGAGTTATACCGTTTAGCGGGGCACCGCCTCAACTGCTGGAGATTGACCCTGGTAAAAAAATCTCGCCCGCTTCGACAGAAGCTCTATCGCTAGGCGACTTGCTACTAGCTAGCGCAGACGTCCCCGACCTTGACAAACCACCGGTCGAGCTCGACGCGACCCGCAACCTGTTTGTTATCGACCGATTATCGCGTGCTGGTGCATCAAAAAGAAGTGCGATTTCGTTCCTGGCTGCCTGGACACAGCGGCGCGCTGACATCCGAATATTCAGGCGCAGTATTTGGAGACGCGGCGGCAGCGCACTCTCGCCGCTGATCGCGTAAGCGCGCAGCAAATGGTAAACACCTATGATCGAGCTCTTTCGTTACATCGAACATTCATACATTGATTCTCGGGAATCCGACGCCATCGACACGGAGACGGCCTCGAAATTTCAGCGCGAATTGGCGACCCTCAAGGGCAAGAACGACGCTGAAGGCGCGATGCGAAAGCACGCCCTCCGCTTCGTTGAGCAACACTTCGAAAATTCCGCGGAAGGCGATTTCAGTCTTGGCGCGGTGCTCAGTCAGTTTCATCGCGAGTTGCTGACGTTAGCCACGCCGACGGCAACGACAGTCGACGCACTAACCGTCAAGGTTTTTGGGAAATCTGCAAAGGACCTGATCGCGGGCGACGATTTTTCGCGCGATGAGGAATTGCTCAACGACAGTCTTATCGCCGTAAAGATCACGACCTCTTTCGATCAAGTGAACGCCGCCGGCCTGGTGGCTTCGCGGCAGGCAGCATCTTTTCTTCGCGATTTGGCTGCGGGCGATATTGCGTCGTGCTCTCAGGCTACCGTCAGGGCCTATCTCTTGCGGCCTATCCGCATCCCTCAGGCAGTGTTTCTGCCCAAAGCGGCGCCCGCGCCCGTTGCACCTCACGCAGATGGAAGCGATGATAAAAACAAAAGCATCCAATTGCTCATGCAGGAGATGGATGACTTGAAGGCAGCTTACGATGGACTGATGTCCGTTCACCCGCAGGAATTGGTGATAATTCCAGAAAAGCAGCCAGCACGACCGGTCCGGAAGGCACCGAGCCCCGCGTCGGGGCAAGAAGAAGGCCGAGGCGTTGACGCCGAGAACGCCCTCCCTTCCATTCTCGCCCTGTCCGGTCCCGCATTACGAAAATTGAGTGAGGGCGCACAGAAGGCGATCCGCAAGACTGGGTTGGACGTGGAGAAGACCTCTCTGCCACGGTTGCTCGAGAAAGTGAAGCAACGCTGCGGAGAGGTAAGCAAGGAGCTGCAGCCACACCTGCTTCCTCCGCCAGCCAGCGTTTACCAGTTGGGCCTTCACACCTTTGCCGTACGACCGACATCCAGCGAAACCAAAACAAGGAGAGGATCCGACCAATGACACCTCCAGATTTCAGCAAGGCCGTGGTGCGACCCGCGCTGGGCAATCTCCTGGTGGTGCGGCAGAAGCTCATCGGCTACGAAGCCGGGGAGATTTCGCACATCGAAAACATTCTGGAGGGCGAGCTTTACCGACGCAGCGCAAGCCGTGCGGAATCGAGCGAGATCACGACGGTTGAAGAGCGAGAAACGACCCAGTTCGACGAGAGAGATCTACAGTCCACGGAGCGGAACGAAATCGCCTCGGAGTCGCAGAAAGAAGCGGGCAAAGAGGCGACGGCCACGCAGGGCCAGTCCACGACGAAGGATTACGGAAAGCTCGTCGAGAACAATAAGTCGAACTACGCGCGCAGCGTCACCGACCGGGCGGTGAACAATCTCACGCAACGGGTGAAGCAGCAGCGAACGGTGAGGGAGAAGAAATCCTTCGCCGAGAAAAGCGTCCACGAATTCAATAACGTGGGTGGGGACAAAAAGGTCCGAGGGATCTACCAGTGGGTCGACAAGAATTATAAGACTCGTATCATGAACTGCGGGACACGGTATCTTTATGATGTCGTGGTGCCGGAACCCGCTGCGTTCTTGATCGAGACACTCAAGAACTCCACCCCGCCGGAGCCATTTCCTCTCGTAAAACCGACGCCGCCCCCGTTTTCTTCGCAAGAACTATACCCTGGTTTCTACCAAGCCTGGGCCGACTACTATGAAGTGAGCGGTAGTGTCGAACCACCCCCGGAAGAGTTTTTGGAGACCACGGCTAAGGCTGAACATCACGAGGTGGCCAAAACGATCAATGCGTTCGGGGCATCAATTTACGCGAAGCATTTTGACGCATTCAAGATCCAGATTCCCAAGGGTTATAAAGCAGTAAGCGGATACGTTCAGCGTAGCGGGTTCATAAAGGTGTCTACCCCTACCCCCGAAAGGCAGCTCATCCTATTTATAGGGGAAAAGTATAGGATTGTTTTCGGAGATGGCGGGGGAGATCAAATTCCATTTGCGAATCATTCCTTCACGATGAATGGAGAGTCGGGCGAACTACCGGTCACCCTGCACAGTTCTGGGCAAACGGTTCAGTTCAACTACGGGATTGGCATCATTTGTCGACGAGAGGACAAAGCCTTCGAAAAGTGGCAACTGAAAACATACGCGACTCTCATGGCGGGTTATCGCCGGCAGCAGGAGCGGTACGAGGACAAGTTGGCCCAGCGCCAGGCCTTGATGCGCGCCCAGATGGCGCGGGCGCAGAGCTTGTCCCACAATCCATCCATCGAGCAGACCGAATTGCGAAAGGCGTTCATCCAGATGATTCTCAGCGAGCATCTGACGAGCGTCGTTGCCACGCCCCTCCCCGGGCTGTTCCCGGTGCCGCTTGGTTATACGAAGAAGTGGGCGGCGATGGTCGCCTTCTTCGAGAGGGCTTTCGAATGGGAGAACATGCTCTACTTTTACTATCCCTATTTCTGGGGACGCCCGGCGCGGTGGGGCGAACTCGTACTTATCCAGCATCTCGATCCTCAATTCGAAGAATTCCTAAAGGCGGGCGCGGCGAGGGTGGTCGTACCCATCCGCCCCGGCTTCGAGGCGGCGATGGCGCACTACCACGAGACGGGAGATGTATGGATGGGCAAAGAGA
>CAZZGS010000625.1:2264-3372 GCA_964653845.1 uncultured Bryobacter sp. | reverse complement strand
CCCCTACATCCCTCAAATCTCTCCTCGTATGACTCGCGAGTACATGGTGATGGACCAGCGCCACGCCTCCACCCGCCCTGACGTCCTCACCTACGTTACCGACGAACTCGAAGAAGACCTCGTCCTCGCCGGGCCCGTCTCTCCCACCGTCTTCCTGTCTACCACCGGCACCGATGCCGACATCATCGTCAAGCTGATCGACGTTTTCCCCAACGATTTTCCAGACCCATCTCCCAATCCGGGCGGAGTCAGCATGGGCGGCTACCAGATGATGGTGCGCGGCGATGTCTTCCGGGCCCGCTTCCGCGAGAGCTACTCAACTCCCAAGCCCTTCGTCCCCGGCAAGGCCGAGAAGATCGAATGGAAGCTCCCTGACGTGAACCACAGCTTTCGCAAAGGCCATCGCCTGATGATCCAGGTCCAGAGCACCTGGTTTCCGCTAGTCGATCGTAACCCCCAGAAATTCGTGCCCAATATCAACGAAGCCCGCGAAGCAGACTTCCAAAAAGCAACCCATCGCCTCTGGCGCGCTAAAGACATGCCCAGCAGAATTGGAGTCACTGTTCTGCCCGGTCTGATAAATTAGCTTCCTTGTCAGTCTGGAAAAGTTACACCTTTGGTCCTTTTGACTCAAAAGCGACCAAAAATGTCAATCAGCTCAATTTTTTGCCATTTCGCTGAAAGAAATGCTTTCAATGGGCTGTCGGTTACATCAAACAAACGCAGATAGTGTTGGGTTTTTTAACAACTGCTCATACACGATCCGTTAGCCAGTTTTAATTCATAGCGAGGTTCTTCGACATGCTTGGGGTAGGACAGTCTTTTCCTGATTTTTCGGTGACTGCAACGATCGGTACCGAAAAGAATAAGGCCTTTGAGACGATCACTGAATCGTCATACGGCGGCAAATGGAAGGTTTATTTCTTTTGGCCGAAAGACTTTACTTTCGTCTGCCCGACCGAAATTGCTGCCTTCGGCCGCGTCAATGGTCAGTTTGCCGACCGGGACGCTCAAGTGCTCGGTGGTTCTATCGACAGTGAATTTGTCCATCTTGCATGGCGCAACAATCACGAAGACCTGAAAGACCTTCCTTTTCCCATGCTTGCTG
>CAZZGS010000625.1:0-2254 GCA_964653845.1 uncultured Bryobacter sp. | reverse complement strand
ACCGCTCTTGGCATCCTCGATCCCAACGCAGGGGTCTGCCAGCGTGCGACATACATCGTCGATCCCCAAAACATCATCCGTTTTGTCATGGTCAACGATCTGAGCGTAGGACGCAACCCGCAAGAGGTAATTCGTGTCCTTGATGCTCTGCAGACCGATGAACTCTGCCCTTGCAACTGGAAACCCGGCGAAGAAGTAATTAAAGCCTAGCTCGCAGAAAGAACAACTTTATGAGCTTTCAAAAAATGCTGGATTCACTTCCTCTTTACGCCAAGGACATGAAACTGAATCTGAGTTCGCTGGTGAACCAGCCTGAGCTCACTCCGGTTCAAACCTGGGGTACTCTCGTAGCCTCGGCCATTGCTTGCCGCAACATGGAAGTCACCGAAACGATTTTCACCGAAGCCGAAAAGCACCTCACTCCAGAGCAGATGACTGGTGCCAAAGCGGCCGCCACCGTCATGGCGATGAACAACGTCTACTATCGTTTTTTGCATCTCACCGCCAACGAAAAGTATGCGACCATTCCTGCCAAACTACGCATGAACATCATGCGGTCGCATGGTGCCGATCACCTCGACTTTGAGCTTTGGTGTATTGCCGTAAGCGCAATCAATAACTGCGGAACCTGCGTCGTCTCACATGAAAAAGTACTCCGCGAAAAGGGCGTCCCCGAAGAAACCATTCTCGCCAGCGTGCGCCTCGCCGCTGTACTGCACTCAATCGCCACAATCCTGCAAGCCGAAAGCGTCGAGCCCGTCTACTAACTCAAACCTTCGCTTGGGCGGTGCCGTTCTCCTGAAACGCTGCCCCACCCACCGCAACCATTGCCCCGCCGTCAGCCATAAAGGCCGTGCCAGTGATGAAAGTCGAATCCTCACCAGACAGAAAAGCAATCACCCGGGCAATCTCCTCCGGCTGCCCCAACCTCTCAAACAGATGAACCTGTGCACAAGCCGCCAGCGCCGCCTCAGGGTCATCGGTCAACGAAGCACTCCAACGCAGCATCGGCGTATCAATCGCCCCAGGGCAAACGCAGTTACAGCGAATCCCCTGCTTGGCATAATCAAGCGCAATACTCCGCGTCAGCCCAAGCAGAGCATGTTTCGATGTCACATAAGCGGCACTATTGCCAACGGCACCAACCGACTGCACGCTCCCCACCAGCGATATCGGCCCCCCGCCCGTCTCAATCATCTTCGGGATCACCACTCTGCAAACCTTCAGCGCTGCAGTGACGTTCACCAGCATCGTCCGATCCCATACCTCATCACTCGTAGTGGTGGCCGTGCCGTAGGTCTGAATCCCCGCGCTATGCACGAGAATATCCACCCGCTCAAGCTGTCCAGCCGCCCGCGCAATCGACTCATTACAAGTGATGTCCACCGGGTTGTCTTTTGACTGTATGTCCCAAACCACAACCTTCGCGCCGCGCTCTTCGAGCAGCTTCGCTGTTGCCAGTCCGATGCCGCTGGCACCACCCGTCACAATCGCCAATTTTTGAGAGAAACTCATCACATTTACTGTATGATGACACTCAGAATCCCAGGAGAATTTCTTTGACCCCCACTTCGTCTCGTCGTTTCTTTCTTGGTGCCGCAACTGCCGCTGCCGCACAGCGTGTCATGGGTGCCAATGAGCGCGTAAATCTTGTACAAATCGGTGTTGGAGGCCGCGGTCGCGACCACATCAACACCTACTCCTCGCTCCCCAGTCTCGTAAACATCACCGGCGTCTGCGACGTCAATCAGGCGGCCCGCGAGCGTGGCCAGGCCATCGTCGTCAAGGCCGGCGGAGCCAAGCCCAAAGAATACGACAACATGAAGCAGGTCTTCGCCGACAAGAGCGTCGACGCAGTCTCCATGGCCACCCCAAACCATTGGCACGCCCTCGGCGCCATCTGGGCTTGCCAGGCTGGCAAAGACGTCTACTGCGAAAAGCCCGCCTCCCACAATATCCACGAAGGCATCCGCATGATTGAGGTCGCCCGCAAGACCGGTCGGATGGTCCAGGTCGGCTCTCAAAGCCGCAGCACCGCCCACAAGATGCGCGCCATGCAGATGATCAAAGAAGGCGCAATCGGCAAAGTCTATCTTGCCAAGGGTCTCTGCTACAAACGCCGCAAGTCCATCGGTCGCGCTCCAGAACTCGACACCCCGCCACCCGGAATCGATTGGGATCAGTTCCTCGGCCCTGCCCCCATGCGCAAGTTCACCGAGCTCCGCTTCGCCTACAACTGGCACTGGTTCTGGGA
>CAZZGS010000624.1:0-3379 GCA_964653845.1 uncultured Bryobacter sp. | reverse complement strand
TCGGGGGTCAAGATGCGAAGGCGGCCGGATTTCTCTGTGATGAGGATGTTGCCGGTAGGAAGGAAGGCGATGCCCCAAGGCTGTTTGAGGGCATTGGTGATGGGTACAATTTCAAAGGCGACGTTTAACTTTTGCTCAGCGATGCGAGTTTGGCCGGGGAAGGCGGGCTTCTGGCCGGCACCGTTGGGGGGACGGGTTTCCACCGTTGGAGGTTGTGCGATGAGGGCTGAGATTGAGAGCAGGAAAAGCCAGAGGTGAAGCATGGTATTGCGTGTCTTCTTCAACATAGCGCAGGGTTGGTTCTGCTAAATTTGTGACACGGCTATGCGTGCTCCACTATTGTTACTTTTCATGATTTTTGCGGCCAGGTTGGCATCGTCGCAGTCTTTGGCCGGTGGGTATAGCAACAAGGATCTGAAACTGGAATTACGTGAGGCCGGGGCTGGCGCTTATTCGGGTACGCTGACGCTTGAGGGGCAGAGCTATCCAGTGAATGCTCGTGGAACAGCGGCAGAGTTGAAGGGTGAGTTTGCGGCTGGGGGGAATCGCTTTCCTTTTACGGCGCGGGTGGACGGGATGCGGATGACGCTGAACTCGAGCAACGTCGATCACGTTTTGAATCGCGAGAGTGCTGCCGGTAATTTGTATCGTCATGCGATGGGTTATTCTCTGCGGCTGGCACCGGGGTGGACGGCGACGGAGAATCCGGACGGGATCATTTTGTTGCCAGCAGGGGTTAGTTTTGAAGCGGGCCGCAGCGACAATCCAGAAGTCTACATTGCGATGGTGAAGGACGGTTATTCTCCGGCCGAAGAGGCGAAGCTGGTGCAGGGGCTGAGTGCTGCATTTACCCAGGGCACTGGAACAGTGCAGCGCAGCGGAGTGCGAGAGGCGATGAGCTTTGGGGCACGGCAGGGGTCCGCTTACCGCTGGGATATTCGTGACCCGAAGTTGGGACGTAATGTGGCTTTCGATATCTTTGGAGCGGCTGAAGGTGCGCGGTACTTTGCTTTCATTTCAGTGGGGACGGCGGAGCGTGTGAGGCAACGCGAATCTGAGGTGAGGCAGATGATCGCGTCGATGACGTTTGAGGCCCCGAAGGTTGCGGCAGGTGGAGCACTGGCCGACGCTACGCCGCTGGCACAACAGTGGCTGCAGAAATTAAGAGGGCGCATGATTCGTCAGATGTATGCCTATTCGGGGATGAGCAGCGACAAGTATCACTACATCAACGCCGATGGCAGCTATGTGTATAAGAGCAGCAGCATGGTATCGGTGGATGTGGCTGGTGCGAGTGGCATGAGTGCGGGCGGGAATGCGAATCGGGGGCGATGGAAGATTCGCGATGTATCAGGGCAGGTCTTTCTTGAGGTGCAGTATCAGAGTGGGGAAACGAAGATGATGCGAATTACGCAAGATGAGCGAAACTGGTATCTCAATGGGGAGAAGGCGTTTGCTGTCGACCCTCAATAGAATTATGAAACTTGCATTGGGTTTGATTGTCTTCGCGATTTCGATATGCGCCCAGAGACGAGACCTCGTCGTTGAATCCAGCCAGAAGCTGGCGCTGGTGGTGGGTAATGCCGCGTATCCGAAGTCGCCATTGCGGAATCCTTTGAACGATGCACGCAGCGTGGCGGGGTCGCTGAGTGAACTTGGCTTCCAAATAGAGACGGCGTTTGATCTTCCGCTGCGGTCGCTTGAGGCTACAGTGAACCGGTTTGTAGGGAGGGTTCGGGCAGGCGATACGGTGGTGTTCTATTACGCCGGGCATGGTATTCAACTTGAAGGTGAGAATTATCTAGTGCCGGTAGACTTTGATGCCAAGGATGAGGCGGACGCAAAGTACGTTTCTTATTCTGCATCGAGGGTTCAGGAGCGAATCGAGAAGGCTGGGGCGCGTGTCATCGTTGTTATTCTCGATGCGTGCCGAAACAATCCTTTTCAGGCGGCCCGTTCTCTGGGCGGCGGATTGGCAGCCATGGGAAGTGGCAAGGGCACGCTGATTGCATTTGCTACAGGGCCTGGCAAGACTGCAGATGACAATCCGCGTGGGGCCAATGGATTGTTTACAACACATCTGATATCCACCCTACGGGAACCGGGATTGAGCCTCGATCAGGTGTTTAGCCGCGTGCGAGAAAAGGTGTATCGAGAGTCTGATGGGCGGCAGGTTCCGTGGACTGTGTCGAGTGTGATTGGGGATGTTTACTTGCGTGGAGGAAGCGCCGCGCCGGCGGTGGTTGTGAATCCTTTGTCGCGTAGGACTGAAGCACCAGTTGAGCCAGTCGCCGGGGACTTGTTGCGTGACGGAAATCAGGCGCTGGAGCGGGGAGACTTCCAAGATGCAATTGCCAAAGCACAGGCGCTTTTGCGCACCAACTCTACTCATAAGGAGGGGTTGCTTCTACTAACTTCAGGCTATTACCGCACACAGGATTGGGTTCCTTTTGTCAGCACCGCCCGGCAAGCATTGGCCGCTGGCAATACGATTCAATTCCTGATGGGACATCACCATACGCTGACCGGCGCGCATGCTTCGGTTGTCTCGATATCAAAGGAGAAGATCTCGTATAAGTCTTTGGGTGGTACTTGTAATCAGCCGCCATTTGAGTATCCGGTGGCGAGCCTGAGTTCGGCGCAGGTAGTCAGTGCGAGACAGGGCGAAGTGTTCTTGAACGTGAAGGTATTGGATGAGAAGAACAAATCCAAAAACTTGAATTTTGCCGATCCGGATTCAACGATTGCTCAAGATGAAAATGGCTTGCCCAAGGTCGTGTCGCCACCCAAGGCTATGGCGCAATTGCAGGCGGTGGGCGCAGTGCTGATGAATGCGCGTCAACCCAACTAGCCGTTGATGAGGAATTTAGTGAATTCCGCTTCTCCGTGGACATCAGTAAGTCGCATGTCGCGGCCCTGGTAGAAGTAAGTCAGCTTGAGGTGATCGAGACCCATCAGGCGCAGTATCGTCGCGTTGACATCGTGAACCATCAGCGGATTCTCGACAGGCTTGAGGCCAAATTCATCGGTCGAGCCATAGGTGCGCCCGCCCTTAATGCCGGCACCGGAGAACCAGGTACTGAAGGCATAGGGGTGATGGTCGCGACCGTTGCGGCCTTCTGCTAGAGGTGTGCGGCCAAACTCGCTGCCCCAAACGACTAGCGTTGAATCCGCCAGACCTCTGGAGCGCAGATCGTGCAGGAGGCCCGAGATGGGCTTGTCGGTCTTGGCAGCCATCTTGTTGTGGGAGCCGGTGAGATCGTTGTGTGCGCCGTCCCAATCGTCACCGAGATGAGTACCGGAGAAGAGCTGGATGAGTCTTACCCCGCGTTCGACGAGGCGCCGCGTGTTGACCAAGACGATGGTCGTCCGGTGCGCC
>CAZZGS010000623.1:0-3379 GCA_964653845.1 uncultured Bryobacter sp. | reverse complement strand
CGCTGACTTGCGCTGCGGGAGTTGCGAATTGCTATAACGGGCCGGGCTCGCTGACACAGAAGTTTACCGGCAAAGAACGCGATGCGGAGACGGGGCTGGATTACTTTGGGGCAAGGTATATGTCGGCGGCGCAGGGTAGGTTCACTTCGCCCGATGCTCCGTTTGCTGATCAGCACGTCGGCGACCCGCAGAGCTGGAATCTCTACGCCTACGTTCGGAACAATCCTCTCCGCTATGTAGATCCAACGGGCAACGCCATCGAGTTGACTGGCGACGAGGAAGAGCGCAAGAAAGCGTTGGCGGCCATCCAGGCATCGCTAGGAAACAGTAAGGCGTCAGCCAATCTTTACATCAACCCAGAACTCGATAAGAAAGGAAATCAGACGGGACGGTTTTTCGTTGGCATAAACGGAGACTCCTCGGTCTTTGCTAAAGCTGGTGATCTTGAATCTGGGCTGGCGGAAGTAATCGGGGCCACCAGCATTGTGCAAATCGGCTTGGGGGCGGAGATTACCGTCAGGCAGTCCTTCATGGACGATTTGTTGGGCAATGCAACGAAAAATGTCGCCAAGGACTTTGGTGGCGGCATTACTCAACGTTCTGATGGGACGCTGTCAGGGCATATCCAAATTGTTGTAGATCCCAATGGACTGCGTAAGCCCGACGAAGCACCTAGGCCTACTTTAGGCGAAGCGGTGGCACACGAGTTTGGGCATGCCCTTGGGTTCATACGTGAACCTGGGATCCCAGCCAACAGAACGAACCGTTTGGCAGTGGACAATGAGAACGCTGCCCGGAGCAGGGGCGGGGCGGCGAGAGGACGACGCACCACTCACCTTGGCGGCTTTCCAAAGTGAAGCTGCGCCACCTACTGCCGATCTTGAATACGGTAACTTTAGCCGTGGTGGCGGGTGTGTTCGTTCAGAGCCATGGTGGTGTAAAAGGGGACTACACTTATTTGGGAAGCGTGACTGACGCCCCGACTGAACCTGGCGACTATGGGCGAGTATTTTTCAATCGATGGCAGTTTTACGGTGATCGTGAGACTGCCCTCACCAAGAGCTTTTTGTTTGCGAACATCCCTGGCTTCGGCGCAGCTAAAGCGGCCCTATGGATTTTACGAAACACTTTCGAGGAGTTTCGGACTAGCTACCCATTCGGTCTTTCGTATGCTTCCTATTCGCTACTGCTTGGGTTTCCATTTTCGCTGCTGCAGTGGCTTGGCATTGGTTCACTCTTAGACTGGCTTCGCAGGCGATCCGCCCTGGGACTGAGGGCTTTGACTCTGATGATGATTTGGCTCAGCGCAAGCACGGCTGCCGCTACGACGGTAACTCCGGTGGGCCGACGGGCGGAATGTAGTTACGATGGCCGCCCATGCGGGGAGACAATGACCTATCTTGGCGCACCAACGGCGACATTCCGAGTATTCCGAACTGGCCCTCTTCAATTCACCGGCAAGGAACGGGATGCGGAGACGGGGCTGGATTATTTCGGCGCTCGGTACTTCAGCGGGGCGCAGGGGCGGTTCACGAGTCCTGATCCTCCTGGCCTTGATCAATCAGAGGACGATCCGCAGAGTTGGAATCTCTACAGTTACGTTCGCAACAATCCGCTCAGGTTCATTGATCCGACCGGGCACGAGTGCGTGAACCTAGATGGCGGCGGTCAGGGAGATGACGGCAAAGGAACTGCCTGCGCCGGAGCGCAACTGAACACGACCCACGGCGTCACGGTAGAGGGAAAGAAGGGCAATGTTTTTGCAGCGATTGGCCTGAATGCCTTCTTTGCGCTCGACGCCACTGCGAATGCGTTCTTCGACCCATTGCTGTCAGGAATGGGTGGACGCCCGTCTTACATGCAGGACATTCCAACGAACCGTGAATTCACTGGGCAAGTGGCAACTGCTGGTGTCTTCGTTGCGACAACGGTGGGTCCTGGAGGTGCACGGCGTTTGTGGACCAGTACGTCGAAGCTGTCAGGTGTCAAGAATGCATTCACGCATTGGATGAAGCACGGCAAGGAATTCCCGAATCTTCAGAACGCTAAGCAGTATGTCGAGGCGGCGCACGAGTTCGTCACGAACCCGCCAACAGGCACGCTGTCAAAAGTGCGGCCCAATGGGGACACGATTTTCTACAACCCAGGAACGAACACTTTCGCTGTCAAAGCGGCGGACGGGACGCCAAGAACAATGTTCAAGCCAGACCTGGGTTTGACTTACTTTCATTCACAATGAGGTCCAAAATGTACACCTGCCTTTGTTGTGGACTCAAGACGCTAACCGAACAGCCACCGGGCAGTTTTGAAATTTGCCCTGTGTGCTTTTGGGAAGACGATGCGGCTCAAGCCTCCAATCCGTCCTTGGCTGGTGGGGCGAACAAGGTGAGCCTAAGCGAAGCCCGTAAGAACTTCATGAGTTTCGGGGCAAGCTCAAGGGATGCCGTAAAGTCAGTCCGCAGACCTCTGCCTGAAGAGGTCAATGAGGAGGACACGCCTGTTCATCCAACTCGTCAGAATGGCAATTAGCAAGACCCATGAATTAGGAAACCATCACAACGCCACGTCCCTGCACTTCTAGCTTCATCGCATAGAAGGCAGCTTGCAGAAGATGGATGGGGCCGTGGTTGGCGGCGATCACCAATTTCCCATCGGACCACTCAGAATTTTGGTGAGCGCCGATGAGGAGTTCGAGGGCGAACTGTTCGAGGACGTGATCGTAGGCGGCTTGGAGATCGTGATCGGAAAGTGAGCCGAGGACATCGCTTGGTTCGGTGATGTCTTGGACGAGGAGTTCGTCGGCGAGTTTCGAGAGCAAAGAGTGCATGTTGGTTCCTGCTGGTATTTACCATTCCAGGTACGCAATAAAAATTGATCTACAAAAGGGCCATTCCATGGGGACAGCCTGATCTGCTTCACCCGCAAAAAACTTCGAGAAAAGTATTCCCGCCGAGCCACTACTGCAATGAATGCCACGCATAGCCCGACTCGTCCTACCCGGATCACCCCATCACGTGACCCAACGCGGGACCGATCGCCAGATCGTCTTCCACACCCAAAGAGACCGCCGTGTCTATCTCGATTTGCTCACTAAGCCGGAAATCTAACCGTAAAGCGCGACGGAAATCTGGTGAGCACAACCACCTCCTACGACGCGATCCAGCGGCCTCTGTCGAAGAGCTACTCGGATGTAACTACCCCTCCTGTAACTTACACCTGGGACCAGGCCACACTAAACGGCATTGGCCGGATGAACCGCGTCGCGAGCTCCGTCTCAACAATGGACTACTTGGAGTTTGACGCCATGGGGCGCATCCTGAAGAACCGGCAGACCACCAACACCACTCCCTACAACTTCGAGTATCAGTACAATCTGGCG
>CAZZGS010000622.1:0-3391 GCA_964653845.1 uncultured Bryobacter sp. | reverse complement strand
CCTCCTCCTGCGCATCCTGCGCTTCAATCCTGCCGTTTCGCAGCTCATCAATCTGATCGAATCCGACATCGGCCGGCCCATCGACCAGCTTCGCTCCAATCTTGTCGGTTACGACCATTTCGCCGCCGACGTCAACGAAGTCTTGGAGAGCCTGGTGCCCAAAGAACTTGAGGTCAGCACCGCAAAGGGGGAATGGTTCCTGCTCCGCATTCGACCCTACCGAACGCTCGAAAATATGATTGAAGGCGCTGTTATTACCTTCACAGAAATAACCTTGATGAAGCAGGCGCAAGACTCTCTGAGCCATTCTGAACAGATGCGCCGTCTCGCGATCGTCGTCCGCGATTCTCGTGACGCCATCCTCGTTCAAGATTTGACCGGGCAGATTCTGGCCTGGAACCCCGGTGCTGTAAAGCTCTACGGCTGGTCCGAAGACGAGGCTCTCACCATGAACGTTTCTTCGCTCTGGCCGGAGGGCCGCAAAGAAGAATACCTGTCTGCGATCCGGCAGCACTTTCAGGCTGGTTCGCTCCAACCACTTCTCATCGATAAGGTGAAGAAGAACGGAGTCGCAATTCGCGTATCGCTCATCGCTTCTCCGCTCATGAACGATGCCGGAGAAACCTACGCCATCGCTACCACCGAGCGAGCACAAACTGTTTGATCGCTATCCCTTAAGCCAGCGGTCAAACCAGGCAAACGCTTCTTTCTGCATATCCGCATCAAATTTGTGTGGGCCATCGTAAAAGCTCGTCTTATAACGATCCGCCGCTCCGGCTTTCTGATATACCTCGGTCAGAATTCTGTCTGCCCGTTCCATTTCAGGCAGCGTGAAAAGTGTGTCCTGCCGATTGTTTAACACAAGCACCGGGTTTGGCGCTGCCAGTCCCAATATCTCCGGGTAGTCGATTTCTCGAGCTAGCCCAGGTACGTAACACATCCATGTATGGGTGTGGCACTTGTTCAATAGATAGTCGCGCCAGGTAGTCATCATTCCCACGCAACAGGCACAACGAATACGCTCGTCGGCACCAGTAAGCATCACTGTACGAAGCCCGCCCCCGGAAAGCCCCGCACATCCAATCCGGGTCGCGTCGACATCCGGTCTTGAAGCAAGATAATCCACCGCCCTTTGGTCATCATTGACAAAGATACCCGGCCAGGTCATGCCCGAACACGCCAGGCTCTTAGCGATTAAATGCTCATGAGCCGCAGCAAACTGGTTGTAGCGCAGGATTTCATCTTCTGCTTCCGGGTTAGCTTCAACGTTATTATTCCGGATGTAAGGCGGCACATCAGCCAGGCGCACACGACGGCTTCCAAAGGCAAACGTGTCGTGCACCAAAACTGCATAGCCTCGCCGCGCAAGCTCATTGGCCCACGCAAGCCCGCTGTAGTACTGATTCTGATGCCGGATCATCGCTGGGTGTGGGTCCTTGGACATCCGCGTTATCTTGCGCAACCCAAAATATTTGTTGCCGCCATGGTCATGCAGCCCAACGATCCCGGGCAACTTGCCACTGGCCCCCGCTGGCTTGATCAGCAGCGCTTCCGTCGGTGGCCCATAAGGCAGTTGCCACTGCAGATGCTCCATCGAGAGACCATCAAACTCAAACTGGTGCTGCACGACGGCAATAGGAGTCGGCGAAGCCGCAGGACTCGCAATCAACTCCCGGTAGCGCGCTCTGGCCACTGGCCTCCACGCATTCACATCCCGGAAAGCCGGCTGGCGAAACGAAAGCCGCCCCGGCTCGGCAACACTCTGCGCCACCCACTCACCATAAGCACCTAACATATTCGGAGTCATGAACTCTATCTTTTAAGACTCAGGCGCGATTTGCAACAGTTTCCACCAGAGAATTAATCTTGGCAATCAGCGTCCGCGCGTCCAGAGGCTTGGTGACGTAATCGTCCATCCCCGCATTGATGCAAAGTTCCCGGTCGCCCGCCATGGCATGAGCTGTCAGTGCCAGGATGGGTGTGTGCTTGCCCATGGCCGCGTCCCAAGTTCGTATCCTCCGCGTTGCCTCATATCCATCCATCTCCGGCATTTGAACGTCCATCAGGATGAGGTCGAAGACTTCCACCCTTACGCATTCGATCGCCTCAAGACCATTGGTTGCTTCCACCACACGGTGTCCGAAGTTGCCAAGGATTCCTCTGGCCACCATTCGATTCACGACATTGTCCTCTGCAAGAAGGATATTCAGCTTTCGATCCGCAGCAATTGCGATCTCAACTCGACCCGGCTCTGCCTTTTCACTTGCTCCGGTCTGCGAAATCAGTCTCAGCAAATCCCCTTCAAGCACCGGCTCCAGCAGGTATTGCTCCATCGCGTAGGGCCTGCTGAGCACCAGAAATTCGTTCAGCCGGAGGGAATCCAGCAGCAGCACAGGCTTACCTTTGCTTCCCTGCTTCTTCCACAGCGCAGCGCATTGATCTACTCCAAAAGCCGGATCCAGCAACAATAAATCGAAGTGCCCTTGCTTCTCGATCGCTTTCTCCGCCTGCTCGACTGAAGCTGTCAATACCGATTGAATTCCTCGCGCTTTGAGCACTCGGCTCATAATATGCCTGGCCGCTTTGCTCTGCTTCAACACCAGAACCGACCAGTCAGCTGGCACTGCTAATCCGGTCCCGGTCGGCCCGGTCCCAGATCCCACTGCGTGGATCTCCTCCAGTGAAAGGACGAACCAGAATCGGCTCCCACTGCCCGCTTTGCTCGATAGTGCCATTGCCCCGCCCATTAATTCCACCAGTTGCCTGGTAATTGACAGGCCAAGACCCGTACCGCCGAATCGCCGCGTATGCGATCCGTCCGCCTGCTCAAAGGCCTGAAAGACGCTTTGTTGCTTGTCTTCCGCTATGCCGATTCCCGTGTCTTCAACTTCAAAGCGAAGAGCCAGCCCATGCCGTGTTACCCGCAGCGTCACGCTGCCTTCAAGCGTAAACTTAAGCGCATTGCTCAAAAGATTCAGCAGGATCTGCCGCAGACGCATCGGGTCTCCCAGATAGGTGGTTCCCGCTGCCGGGTCGATCTCACACAGCAGTTCAAGCCGTTTCTGACTGGCTTGCAGCGCCACACTCCGAATCGTCTCCCCCACTACCTCACGCAACAAAAAGGGCACTTCGTCCAACCGCATCTTGCCCGCTTCGATCTTCGAAAAATCCAGAATGTCATTGATGATCACCAGCAGTGAATCGGCCGAACTTCTGGCTGTTGTCAAATACTCACGCTGCTCCGGGTTCAATTCCGTATCCAGCGCTAACTGGATCATCCCCGATACCCCATTCATCGGCGTTCGAATCTCGTGACTCATGTTGGCCAGAAAATCGCTCTTCAGCCTTGCCGTCGCCTCGGCCCTTTCTTTGGCCTCGCGAAGTTCTTCAT
>CAZZGS010000621.1:0-3391 GCA_964653845.1 uncultured Bryobacter sp. | reverse complement strand
GTGCTGCTTCCCGCACCGTGAAATAGCGCAATTCTCCACTCGGCAACACAACACAATTTTCTCCGCCCGGCACACCATGGTCGCCAGCCTTCAGCGTCTTTGCGGGTTCATCCAGCGGGCTACCGGTGTGGCCGGTGTAGGCACGCGCACCCGGATTAAACTTGTGGTTCAAGACCTTGGCACCGTCCTTGCTCTCAGGATCTGGCAAATCCCGAATCGCATCCCTCACCGTCCGCCAGGGCTGCATAGCAGCAGTGAACAAACTTCCGTTCCGTTCCTGCCGCAACGCCTGCACTCTGGCACCAAACCGCTCCGGCATAGCAGGGCGATTCTTCTTGGCAACCTCATGGCGCTCCCAATATGCGCCGCTGATCCACTGGTCCACCAGCAAGGAATCGAGATCATGCGTTTCTTCTGGGAAACTCCACGCAATCCCAAGATCGGTGCGAAACCCCACAAAAAACACCCGCTCCCGTTTCTGCGCCACACCGAAGTTGGCCGCATTGAGTAGCCTTGGAACCACGTGATACTCCAGTCCAGACCAACTACCCTTAGTGTGATACTTCTCCAGGCGATCCCGGTGTTCAGTCCAGCTTTCATTGCCGCGTTTGTAAACATCGGGGTGGCTCAACTGCATAAGGATGTAGTTGAAATAATTGGCGAAAGACTTACGAGTCAACCCCTTGACGTTCTCAACCAGAATGGCCCGTGGCTTCAGTTCACGAACAGCGCGAACCACCTGCGGAAACATATCGCGATCATCATCGAAAGCCTTGTGTTTGCCGCCAATGGAGAATGGCTGACAAGGCGGCCCTCCTGCCAGCAAATCTACCTGCTTCGAGATCGAAGAATAGTCGAATTCCCGAACATCCCCAGGGAAAAGTCGCCACCCTTGAAGAGCCGCAAATCCCCGCTGCTGGTTCTCCCGGATGGTATCGCAGCAGTAGCGATTGCGTTCAACGACGGTGTCGTGGCAAAAGCCGGCAGCTTCGGTGCCAAGAGCCAGTCCACCAGCGCCGGTAAAAAGTTCGACTGATCTCAATTTCGCAGATCCATGAACATGAAGATCTTTTCGACGACTTTTTGCCTTTGTTTGAATTTTCACTCGCATATCGCCAACAACTTCCATCCTAGCCTGGGCAAAGTCCACGGATTGGACCAGTGCTGCCAGTCTGATGCTTCTGAGCTTCGCCGCCAACCATTCCGTATTTTTGCATGATTCTTGATCATGTCAAACACCAACCAATCGGATTGAATCCTGCACCTACATCCTATTCAAGCCAGAGAACACCTTACGATTTTTGAGTGAATGGACGATACCTGCTCATGCCACATATGATTCACGCGTTCGGGCTAAGCCGCCAGAAGAAGGACAAGTCGAAGGTCCGGTGGACAATCCAAAACTCTTACAAACACCTTAAGGCAGCGCGTGATTTCATAGCGAAGAATGTTCGTTCGGCTTTGCAAAATTTGGTGTCGAGAGGAAATCACTTGAACCAATTGGGAACATTGCTAAAAAGGGTAGTCGTTAAATTTCCAGAAAACAATCTGATACTCGTATGTAATAAGAAGTCTGAGCACAATCTCGTAGAGTGCATAAACATGTGCGCCACAGTCGAAAGATTACTCGATGCTCTTCAATGGGCTGCAAAATCAAAGTTCTCCAAGTGCTTGGTCCATATTTGCCATCCGGCCGCCAGTTCAGATGGCCAAGCGCGTCGCATGGGAGAGCCAGACAACGACCTAGTGCTTGTTCCCGCCCCACGATGCGAAGGCGCTACGGCTCGCTTTGAAGTCTCAGATGTTTCGGGCAGCGGGTACGGCAACGATAAAGAGCGGAAGGACCTAGAAAGGTTAGACGTGTTCGGAAACGCAAACGTTGGCCAGGGCAATCATCGCAAATTTCTCGTGATTTCTAGGGAATTTGGAGAAATGTTGGAAAGGCGTCAACCTCCATGGAGAATCGGCGCACCCCAAAACCCGCCAAGCTTAGTTTATAAACCTTTCGACGCTGATCACGGAACAAAGATCCTCGAAATCATTCTCCAACCCTGATCACGGATTCAACTGAATCCTTAAACTCGGATCAGTCTCAATCTCATCAACAATTGCGTTGTAACGCTCTACCAGATCCGTTACCGCAACTCGCCGCCCGGCCGCAGCAAACCTTCCCAGTTCATACAAATTCAACGCGACAAATTGCTCAATCTCGAAGATATCGATCCGCTCCGCCAGACCAACGTTTGCAGCCAGTCCGTCTGCAACAGAAAGCCCTCGCGAAAGAGTCACCAGAACTGGTCGAAGCCCATCATTCAAATTATCGGCACATTTGCTGATTACCGCTTCCCCCGGCGATGTTGTCACGTGTAGAGCTACATCTCCAATTAGAAAATCGCCAGCCCTTCCCCCTGGTGCATCTGCTGTCGAAAAACTATGATGCTTGACGCTCCCCAGGCCAAGTATGCACTCAAGCTTTGCTCCAACCAGGTGTTGCAATACAGCTCCCGCGCATTGCATTCCAGGGGTCGATTTCTGCCGTTGTTGCGCCTGCTCAATCACGTCTCGGATGACAGCCCTTAAACTTTTCGATGCGTCCAGCTTGATCTTAAATGGCTTGCCCGCGAAGAATTCATGTACCCGGTCGATCCAGAAACCCTCTATCGATTCTAGACTCACGTCGCCCTGCTGCTTAAGCCCATTCAAAAAGGCAACGTAAAGCTGCATATTGCGAATGCTACCCCTGGAGGTTCGGCCACCTTCTGCTGCGAGCACTCGATCAATCCCGTGGCGCTTTAGAACCGATTGAACTGCAGCTTTCCCCAAGCCATAGACTTGTCCGCCTCCATCTGTCAGAAGCTTTTCAGAATCAAGCGGCAATCCATCCGTTTTCGCATGTTGCGTCACGACCAAAGCAACCGACAATTCACCCTTGCCACGAAATCGATGTTCGCTCAGAAATGCATCGAGCTCGGCCTGATGAGGCCTCGCCATACCTAGGCGGCGGCCCTGCGCCGTTTTAGCATTGGCCGCACCAAAGCTTCAAGCAAGTGAGCAGCGAGAAAGCGAACTACAGGTACTGCCAACCCATCACCCACCAGGTGATAAGCCTCGTTATAGTTCTTGGGCAATTGATATTCATCCGGTAAGCCCATCAATCGTGCCGCCTCACGAGGAGAAAGCAGCCGCGAACGAACGTCTTTGCCTTCCACCACAAGAATCGACTGTCTGCTGGAGCCTCCAACCGGAGTCCGTAAACAGCCAGCTATATCGTCAAATCGAACCTCCGCCCTTTGCGTACGAACTCCCAATTCATTTACGCGAGTGCGCTTGTACAGCCCGCCGACGACTCGGCCACCCAGGTGGACGAGGGTGAGCTCACCCCCTCGCCGCC
>CAZZGS010000620.1:0-3396 GCA_964653845.1 uncultured Bryobacter sp. | reverse complement strand
GGTGATAATGTGAATTACCCCATTCACCGCATTGGATCCCCACATCACCGAACCCGTGCCTCTCACCACCTCGATCCGGTCAATATCCTCAATCAGCAGGTCTTGCGAATCCCAATACACGCCAGAAAAAAGACGGTTATAGACCGGTCGCCCGTCGATCATCACCTGCATCTTGTTAGCGAACTGACGTGTCCCGCCGCGTGAAGAAATCCCCCAGTTGTTGCCATTGATTCTGGCCACCACCAGCCCCGGGACAATCCGCAAAATGTCCGGTATCGTCGTCGCCCCGCTCCGGCGAATCTCTTCTTGCGTGATCACATAAACCGCAGCCGGGGCATTCGCCACCTGCTGCGCCTTCCGCCCCACACTGGTCACCTGAAGACCCAGAATTTCTTCTACCGACAAATCTTCGACAGGCTCCACATTCGATACTGCTTGAGGCTGGCCATACAGCGGCAATATTAGGGCAAGCAGAAAAATGTTCGCTATGCGAAGAGGTTCCACCTCTAGCGTATCGGCCAGGGCTAATCAATTTTGAGTGGGATTGAACTAGAGCAGCGAGCCAAGATCGCGCCACGGGCGCCCCTGCGACTCCGCCACCGCCGGATAAACGATCTCGCCCTGATAAGTATTGATTCCCTCGGCAATCGCTCTGGAATCCTGCGCCGCCTGCTGCAAGCCCTTATTGGCAATCTGCATCAAATAAGGAATCGTTGCATTGGTAAGTCCAAACGTCGAGGTATGCGGCACCGCCGCCGGCATGTTCGTCACGCAGTAATGCAAGACTCCGTCGACATAGAAAATCGGATTCGTATGCGTCGTCGGCCGGCTCGTCTCAAAGCATCCGCCCTGATCGATCGCAACATCCACCAGAACGCTCCCCTTTTTCATCGAGCTCAACATATCCCGCCGCACAATCTTTGGCGCGCTCGCCCCCGGCACCAGCACCGCCCCAATCACCAAATCCGCCAGCCGCAACGCCTCACGAACCGTATACGAGTTTGAAGCCAGCGTCACCACCTGGCTCGAATATATATCGTCGATCTCACGCAGCCGGTTCAGATTTTTGTCGATGATCGTCACGTGCGCCCCCAGCCCAACGGCGATCTTCGCCGCGTTGTGGCCAACCACGCCGCCGCCGATGATCACCACATTCGCAGGTGCCACACCAGGAATTCCACCTAGCAAAATTCCACGCCCTCCGTTGGGCCCCTCCAGATACTGCGCCCCAATCTGCACACCCATTCGCCCGGCCACTTCACTCATCGGCGTCAGCAACGGCAGGCTGCCGTCCTTCTCCCGAATCGTCTCATACGCCACGGCATTCACTCTTGCCTCAAGCAACTGCGTAGTCAAATCCGGCAGCGGCGCCAGATGCAAATAAGTGAACAGGTTCAGCCCCGGCCGAAAGTAACCGGCCTCGCTCGGTTGTGGCTCTTTCACCTTCACAACCATTTCGGCCTTCGACCACACCTCGCCTGCCTTGGCCACGACAGTCGCTCCAGCCTCGGCATATTCTTCGTCTGTGATCGAACTGCCAAGACCAGCCCCGCTCTCGACATATACCGTATGACCTTGTTCAACTAGTCCGGTAACGCCGCTTGGCACAAGCCCCACTCGTGTCTCGTGATCTTTGATTTCTTTGGGTACGCCGATAATCATTGCACTTACCAGCCTAGCGGAATCACTACTTTAGAATCGGGCCGTCAGTCCAACCCGCACCGCACGCGCCAGTCCTGGCGTCAGATTGTTGTTGTTGTGACCGTTGACGATATACTTGCGATCCGTCAGATTCTCAACATTCACCTGCAGTCGCAACCGCTCACTCAGGCTATAAAACAATGCCGCATCGGCGCGCGTGAAACGGGGAATCCGCACACTGTTGTCGATGGCCGCAAACATTTCTCCCTGATGGATCAACCCCAGCCCGGCACCAAGCCGCGGCAGAATTCGAAAGTGGTTCCACACTGACGCACTGTTGCGCGGTACCTGCGCCACGTTTGCCCCGAGGGCTGCTGCCACCGTCCGGCTGCTAATCCGTGCATCCTGCCATGCATAGCCACCAGCCATGGACCATATTCGTGTAATTCGCCCGTTCAACGAGAGTTCCAGGCCCTTGCTTCGCTGCGATCCAGTCTGCACAAGTATTGCCGCATTCTGCGGATCGGGTGCGCTCGTATTGGTCCGGTCCAACCAGTAGTAGGCAGAACCGAGCGAAAGCCCGCGTCCCAGGTCCCACTTCGCTCCCACTTCCACATTCCTGAACTTCTCCGGCTTGAGCGTCTGGTTGGTCACATTCAACGATCCAAACTGATCGCCTGCACTCGGCAGAAACGAGACGCTGTAGTTTCCATACAAAGAAACCGAGCGTACCGGCTTGATTACCAGCCCAAGCCTCGGCGAGAAGATATTGTCCACCCGCCCCAATGGCAGATTCGTCCGGCGGTTGAACGCATTCAAGTCAAAACGATCAAAGCGAACACCCGCCACCACCTGCACAAAACGCGACAATTCGATTTGATCCTGCACATATGTTGCGCCTAAGCGCGCTCGAATCCGGTTGTCGGCATCGCTAGCCGACTGACGAAAACTGACCGGGCTAAAGTTAACCGTGTTCTCAAGCGGCACATTAATCGTCGTCGCGGTGTTGTTGAAATACCCCGTATTCCTGAAATTATTCGTCAACTGCCTGCCCAGCTCTACCCCGGCCAACAATGTATGCCGAATCCCGCCAGTCTTCAGACCACGCGATAGATCCGTCTGGTTGAAAAAGTTATTCCGGTTTGTCGCATCGTTATAGGCCGATAAGCGTACTTGAGTCCGAGCCGCATTGACTGCCTCCGGAAGCACATTCCCGTAAAACTTGTCATAGGCTCCAAAGAGCGTCTGGTTTCGTAGATTCCACGCCCCCAACTGCTGCTCTACAATCACCGACCCTAGGTTCACATCCGCACGAGCCCGGCTCAACTCCGGATTGCCGAAATACTGCCGCCGGTCCACCTCAAGCGGCAATCCCCGGTAAGACGGGATTCCCCGGTCCACTAGTCTGCCGTCGTGGAAGCGTTCATAGCTTATTCTCACTTTGGTGGCTTGGCTAGGCCGCAGCGTCAGAGTCGGGCTCACTCCATATCGCCTCAACTCACCATACTGGCGAAAGCTCCCCGTATCCTCAAACATTGTATTCAGACGCAATGCAGCCCAACTGTTCAGTGGTTGATCAAAGTCCGCCATCACCCGCTTGTTTCCAAAAGATCCTCCCTGCACCGATACTTCACGAATCGGCGAAAACACAGCTTCTTTGGTTACCCGGTTCAGTACTCCGCCTCCACCGCCGCGACCGAAGACCATTGCATTCGGGCCCTTCAACGCCTCAACGCTATCCAGGTTGTACAGGTC
>CAZZGS010000619.1:0-3408 GCA_964653845.1 uncultured Bryobacter sp. | reverse complement strand
ATGGCGACAAGAATGTAGGTGGCGATGAGAGCGAGGGCAGGCACGTAGAGGATGGCCTGGCGGAAGAAACCTTTGAGGCGACGCGGAGTATCTGGAAAGGTGAGGCAGAAATGGAGGAAGAGGGCCGGGGCGAGGAAGCCAGCAACGATATTACCCCAATAGATGACCTTGTCGAATGTGTTGAGCTTGCCGGTGTAATGGAAACAGGAGTAGATGAAAGAGCAGAGGCAGAGGAGGAAGAAGTGCCGGGCCTTGGGTGCGCTTTCTCGCCTGAAGTAGACAAAGAGGCCGATGCAAAGGTAGGCGAGGCCAACGGCGGTCAAGTAGTAAAGGGTACGCTCGGGACCGTTCTCCTCTACACGGACGGTCTTCTTGACTTCAATGTTTTGTTCGTAGAGGTGGTAGTCGACGCGAAGCCAAGCCTTACCAAAAAGAAGGAGGGGGATATCGTTCGATTTTTGGACTTTAATATTACCAATGCGATCGAGGACTTCCCAGCGGTGGATACCGGCGCTTTCGCCGGAGGAGCCTTTTTTGACGTCGAGAGCGACAACGTAGTTGTGGCCGTCGGGCGCAGCACGGTCTACCCACATGATTCCATCAGTGGGGAGGATATACGCGAACTGTTGGCGGAAGTTTATGGCTGCGGCGATGAGAGAAGCTACTGTCAAGATGACGAATAGCGCGCCGATAAACTGCCCCTTGAGCTCTTTCATTTCGACCCTTCTGCAACTGGGTACAACTATTAAGGCTAATACTACGCTTATCGACAGAATAGCCGATTTATCAACATTTTGCGCAGGGACTTTCAGCGGGAGGAGTTCCATTTGTCGACTCGGGTTACCAGGGTATTGGTGGAACGGAGATTGGCTTCGTTTTGTTTGATCATAAATTGGTGCTCGCGGTGTGCGATAGCGCGGCGGGTTGCTTTGAGGAGGCGGAGGCTTGAATCGGAGACCATGCGGAGCATTCGGGAGTGAATGCGTTGGTTGACATCAGCTTCAAGAAGAGCTGAAATGCGGTCAGTTTGCCAGTTGAGACGTGCGAGATTGTTGAGATCAGCGTGATGCTGGACGGTTTTGGGTGGGTAGTTCTCGCGCAGACTGTTGAGGAGCCGGGTGAAGATGCGGGGATCTTCGAGGTCGGAGATAAATTTGACGCTCATTGGTTGGAATCCTCAATTGGGTTTGTTTTGTTGATTGGATTTTGTTCGCCGTAAGCGATGTTTAGACCCAGGTAGCAGGGGTCTTCCTTACGGAGCTGTTGGATGCGAATTTTGGCCATCGGGAGTGAGGTTGGGATTTGGGCCTGGACTTTGGCGTCTTCGAGTTCTGCGAGGACTTCGACGCCGGCGAGGCGGTGGAGTTGGAGGTCTTGTAGTTGTTTGAAGGCTTTGGCGGCGCGGCGTTCGAAGAGGGCTCCAAGTTTGATGGCGCGTTCCATTTGGACGAAGCGTTGCTGGTTGTCGGGGTCTTCGAGCCAGCGGTCTTGCGCTTCGGCTTCGATGCGCTGGGCGCGGAGGGCCTGGAAGCTGGAGTAAGCGTACTGTTCGAAGAGGAGTTCTTCGGCGGAGCCTCTGGGGAGGGTTTCCGATTTCAGATTGGCTTTGATTTGTTCAAAGTGGTTGCGCTCTTCGGGGTTGGTGGCGAATAGTTTTTCGCTTGTGGAGTGGAGGCCGTGGCGGTAGGAGTTTGATGAGGATCTGTGTTTGCCGGATTCGGTTTTGGGGCCGGTAGAGTGTTGGGAGTTCGATTGGTTGGCGAGGGTTTGGGCTGCTGATGCCATTGTCATTTGTCCTTGTAGTTGCAGTTGGCGGGAGTTGGCTCCCGATGGACAGGGTATCGTCTGGGTGTGGTGGTCTTGGGGCGGGTTTGGTGGGAAATTGTTGATTTGATGGGAGAAGATTTTTTGAAAATTCTTGTGAACGCAATTAGGCTAAAGGAATGCTGCGATTTGAGCGAATCACTATCGATCTTGAAGTTATGGGGGGGAAACCCTGTATTCGCGGAATGAGAGTTACGGTGGGGATGCTCGTTGAAGCGATGAGTGCGGGCCGGACGATTCAAAACCTACTTGACGACTTTCCTTATCTTGAAGAGCAAGATATCTTCGAGGCGCTTGGATTTGCTGCGCAGTTGGCTTTGCCGGATTAGGCTATAGAGATGGCCAAGAGTCAAAGCCGCAGAGCTCGCGCCGCCCGAAGGAGGAAGCGCCGGATGGATCTGGCGGAGTACGACCTGAGCAATGAGCAATGGTCGGCCATCCAGCAGGCGTGGGGCGGGTGCGCTTATTGCGGTGCTGAGGGGGTAGGCTTTCAGAGGGATTGCGTGCTGGCTTTGTCTCGCGGAGGGCGTTACACGCTGGATAACATTGTGCCGGCTTGTGGGACTTGCAACGCCAGCAAATGTAATGAAGAGGTGACGGCCTGGCTGCGGCGGAAACGTATGGATGAGGGGAGATTCCTGCTTCGGTATTTTGGGATCAAGAAGGAATTGGGTGCGCAGTTTACCCTTTGCATTGAGGCCTCCTCGATATCTGGATGAGGTTCGAATGCAGGGTGGGTATTCGAGTTGAAGCCTTGGGGAGATCCCATGTGTCTAAATGCTATTTGAGGTGGAACTGAGGGATTGGAATCCGGAGTGCAAGCTGAGGAATGGCCTTGGTTATCTGGGTTAACAAAATTATGAGAATTGGGTAGCTTTGCTTTAGGCTACGCCGTTTTGCGGGCCTTATCTTCGCTTCAGCGGGCATTTGCCGTTCGGCCATCAGGCAGACGTGCGAGCGCGGGTGAACTCTTTTCTGGGACAGTAGAGGAGGTTAAGTCGTTCCATGACTCTTTTCAAACCCGCGTCACTCTACTTCCTTATCGTATTCGGTGCCGGTTTTATTCTGGGGGCTATCCGTATGTTCCTGATTGTTCCGCGATTGGGCATCCGCCGGGCTGAACTTTTAGAGATGCCTTTCATGCTGGCCGTCATCTATTTCGCCTCGGGCAAGATAAACAAATGGTTTCCCATGCGCCCTGCCGGCCGGCTCGGCTATGGCCTCCTCGCCCTAGCGTTCGCACTGGCAGCAGAACTGGCCGTCGCTGTCTTCGTTCAAGGCCGCTCGATTGGGGGTGCGTTCTTGGACCGCGACCCGGTTTCCGGGCTGGCCTTTTTAGGGTCCCTTATCATTTTTGCTATCCTGCCCTGGCTCCGCAAGGCCTCTTGACGCGACAGAGGCACCTGGCATGAATGAAGCGTAGTCGCGGTTGCGATCCGAAAGGATTTGGGGGCTCAGTGTTGCCCGTGTTTAAGATTGAATCGGTTCTGGCTCTGTTTGCAGCTCAGAAGGCGGGGTGAAGTTCTCAGAAGTTGTATTTGAGGCCGAACTGGATGCGGCGGGGGTCTTCGGCCGCGTTGATTC
>CAZZGS010000618.1:0-3414 GCA_964653845.1 uncultured Bryobacter sp. | reverse complement strand
GGGTGGGGGCGACCTGTTTTGCGCGGATGATTCATGTGGTGAATGTGGAGAAGCGGTTTGGGGGAAGGGGGAAGGTGGGGTCTGTGAAGCGGGTGACTGAGAGTTTTGCACCGCGCGGGAGTTTGACTGTAACTGGAGTGGTACGCGAGTTGCAAACGAATTTTCTTGAGATCAAAACGAGACAGGACGGGCCGATGCGGTTTCGCTTGCGTGCGGATACTTTGTTTGTGCGCGACGGGCTTGAAGTGGCGGCGGGCGAGGTGGATCGCACAGGGCCGGTTTTTATTCGAGCGGGGTATGACCTGAATGGCGAGCTTGAGGTTTTTCAAGTGTCGTGGGGGTCGATTGTGCAACCAGCAATGCCGCTACCACGTCCCTAGTACAAACGGCTATACTGAAGGTTTAGTCTCACCCGGATCTATCTTAGGAAAAATGTTGATTTACCAGCTTCTAGCAAGCCTTTTTGTGTTCGCATGTCTGGCCTCCGGCCAGGAGTTTTACACTGGCCAGGCCGCCCGCCTGATTATCGGGCAAAAGAGTTTTACCGACCAATTCCCAGGCAACAGCGATACGCAATTGGGTGCAGTAGGGGGTATTGCCGTTGCTGGCGATCGTCTCTATGTTGCTGATTCCAGTCGTATTGGCGCTGCACCGGCGAATCACCGCATTGTGATTTTCGACGGGATTTCGAGCTTTGTGCCGCAGCCGAATGCGCAGCCCCCTCAGGGTGCTCGTTGCCCTGCCTGTGTGGGTAAGGGGACGGTGGTGCTGGGCCAGCCCAACTTCAATGTGAAGGCCGATGACATGTTTCCGGCCAAAGTCGCTTCGACGACAATGCGTCTGGCGACGGCCGTAGCTTCTGACGGCAAGGTGCTGGTGGTAGCCGATACGGACTTCAATCGTGTTTTGATCTGGAATAATTTGCCGACCTCGAACGGGCAGCCAGCGGATATCGTTTTAGGGCAAGCTTCGCTCGATAGGCTGCGGCCGATTGCTACCGACAACAAGTCGCTGCGCGGCCCGCAGGGTGTCTGGGTGCAGGACGGGCGTTTGTTTGTTGCCGATACGCAGAATCACCGGGTGTTGATCTGGAATCGCTTCCCGACTTCCAGCGATCAGGCGGCGGATGTGGTTTTGGGGCAGCCGAATTTTACGACGATTCCCCAAGTGGATATTTCACGCGTAGCCGTGGAGCCGAAGCAGAATAACCTGCTGAATCCGGTTTCGGTGAGTAGCGATGGGCGCCGTTTGTTTGTTTCCGATCTTGGTCATAACCGGGTGTTGGTGTGGAACTCGATTCCGACCTCGAATCAGGCTCCGGCCGATTTGGTGCTTGGGCAGCCGGACTTTACCAGTGCGGTAGCGAATTATTCCAGTAAGCTTTGTGCGGCGGAAGGCAAGAATTCAGCCGGAAACGATATTTTCCCTGGCCGCTGCGGGGCGACGATGAATTTTCCCCGCTACGCCCTGAGCGATGGCAAGCGTTTGTTTATTGCCGATGGCGGTAATGACCGCGTGATGGTTTACAACACGTTGCCTACGACGAATGGTGCCAAGGCGGACGCTGTGCTTGGACAACGATCCGACAGTTTAAATCTAACGAGCGATGGCGCGTTTCCGAACTTTGTTTCGGCTGCGGATGTGATACGGACGCCTACTTCACTGGCTTGGGACGGATCGAATCTCTATATTGCCGATCCTTACAATCGCCGCGTGCTGGTGTACACGCCTGCGCCGCGATTGATTGTCGATACGGGTGTGCGTAATGCTGCGAGCCGCGAGATTTTCGCAGTTGGCTCGATCAGTTTTGGCGGCACTGCGACTGAAGCAGAAACGATCACAATTAAAATTAACTACAACGCAAACGATAAAGACAATACCAGCTACACCTACAAGTTTCCGAAAGACGGCAAGCCGAGCGACGCAATCACAGCCCTTGTGAACGACATCAACACGAAGAATGGTGGTAACAAGGATGCTCTTGCTACGCCGGTATTGCGCAGCTCCTTTTTTGTGCTGTTGCTGACAGCGAGGACGTCCGGCGCTCCGGGCGATGCAGTGAGTTACTCGGTGGAAGTGGCACCGGCAAAAGAAGGCGAAACGGCCAAGACTCAGGCGACGGCGGCGTCGGCGAATCTGGCTGGCGGCCAGGATGCGGCGCAGATTTCTGCGGGCACCATCGTGACCATCTTTGGAGCAGGCTTTACGGATCGCACGGAATCAGTTTCATTGACTGCATCTAATTGGCCTCGTGGCCTCGCCGGAGTGGAAGTATTCTTTGATGGCATCTCATCTCCCATCCAGTCGGTGTCGCCGACCCAGATTGTGGCTCAGGTGCCGATTGAATTGCAAGATACAACAGGTACTAATGCCTGGGTTCGTTCGGTGAAGTCGGACGGCACGATCGTGCATAGTGCGCCAGTAGGCGTGCCGGTGATTCTGCAGAATCCCGGGATCTTTGCCGAAGAGGGCCCAGATCCGCGACCTGGTATCGTGACACATTATTCGAGTTCTGCTACGGCAACGATCTCGATCGACGGTACCGGCAAAAAGGATGACTTGGCTACGGTGACGATCAACGGACGGTCGTACGAGTACAAGATCCTTGAGAGCGATGTAAACGCAGACGACCCGTCTGCCGCTAATTTCAGGCTGAAAGACAAGTTGATTGAAATTATCAATGCGGGCAATGGCGATCCAGAAGTAGAGGCTTTCCCCAGCGGCTTTTACACTCGCATTCGCTTGCGTTCGAAGAAGTTGGGTCCAGACGGGAATGGAACGCCGATTGAAGTGAAGACAAACGCGGATTCGGGCGTGATTTTGACGGCCTTCAATAGTTCGTTGTGCTGCGCCAATGTGGCTGGGTCCAGAGTGACGGATGATAATCCGGCGGTGCCTGGTGAGACAGTTGTGGTGCTGGCAACTGGCTTGGGAGCAATTTTCCCTGAGGTTGCGAACAATGCTGTGTTTACCGGGCAGGGATATAACGGCCCTGAGATTAACGAACCGTTGGAGTTTGTATCTTCGATCGCTGGAGGTAAGACTGCAAATGTGCTCTTCTCTGGCTTGAAGTTAGGGCTGATTGGGATTTACGAAATACACCTTGAACTGAATACCGATCTTGATACGAATCCCCGTATGCAGATGACCATTGCTCAGAGTTTTCAGGTGAGCAACATCATTACTTTCGCCTTGAAGAACGCCAGGAAGGACTCTGGCCTTCAGTAGTTACAAATCGTGAGGTTTGAGTCTGAGGCCGCGAAGGATATCCTTGGCGGCCTCAACTTTTTCAGGCAGGACGTAGAAGAATACGCCGGTGCGTTCAGAGCGGAAGATCAGGCCACCGCTGTAGGTATCGAGTTCGATGGCGAAGTCGATTCCGGCCGTCGTGAAGGCTTCCTCGACGGGTAGCGC
>CAZZGS010000617.1:0-3415 GCA_964653845.1 uncultured Bryobacter sp. | reverse complement strand
CGGCTGCGGCGGGCCATGGCGGCACTATTGACGAGGCGGAGGACGTGACCGCTGAGGACAGTGTCTTTTTCGATGAGGCTGGCCAGATCGCTGAACCGGACATCCTCGCTGGCCAAGCTTCCGATGAGGCGATTGAGGATCGGCGAGAAGGGTGGCAGGTTGTTGAGGACGCGCTGCAATTTCTGTCGGTAGAGAATTTGGCGATTTTCGGCCGTCATCACCGACGCTGCGGCGGGCGGCGGGATCTTTCCAATTTCCTTTTGAGCAAGCGGCATAAGCTCCACCTTTTTCATATCGTCACCGGATTCTGGAACTTGAACAGAGATAATACAGAAAGTGCTAGCCATCGAAACAAAGAACCTGCTCAAGACCTACGGGACGAAGGCGGCAGTCGACGGACTCAGCCTCTCGGTGCCGCAAGGGTGCTTTTACGGATTCCTCGGGCCTAATGGTGCGGGGAAGACGACAACCATTAAAATGCTGATGGGAGTAGCCCAGCCAACATCGGGGGAGATATTCCTGCTTGGGGAGCCTATTGATGCCGCAAACCCTGAAGCAGGCCTGAGAGCACGCCGTCGCATTGGTCTTGTCCCTGACGAGACCTTGCTTTTTGACAATCTTACAGGCGGAGAGTACCTCGAGTTCATCGGACGGATGTATGGATTGCAGCGGTCGATGGCGGCCGAGCGAGCTAAAGAGTTGATTGAGTTTTTTGAATTAGCCGGGGCTGGACGGAAATTGATTTCCGAGTATTCCAAGGGGATGCGCAAGCGTGTGGCGATGGCTGCGGCGCTGATTCACCGGCCTCAGTTGTTTCTGATGGATGAACCATTTGAGGGCGTCGATGCGGTTGGTGCCCGGTTGATGAAGGATTTGTTGCTCGATCTGGTAAAGAATGGGTCGACCATCTTTCTGACCTCGCACGTGCTGGAAGTGGTGGAACGGTTGTGTGACCGCATTGCGATTATCCACGAGGGCAAGTTGGTTGCCGAAGGGACTCTCGATGAGTTACGGCAAGGCAGCGAGACCGAGACGCTGGAGGATCTGTTTGTACGGACGGTGGGGGAACAAAACCGGACTGCGGCAGACTTGTCATGGCTCTAATGGATACGCCGGGAGCGGCAATACTCTGGGCGCAGTGGCGGACGATTCTCAATTTCTACCGTAAGCCGCAGATGGGCGGCTACTGGGTTGGCACGGTGGTGATGGCGGTGTGGTATCTGATGCTGGCCGGTGGGGGAGTGGGGCTTGCTGTGCTGCTGGGCAATGTGAAGCCCAGTGAATTTGCCAGCTTTGAGTTTCTGCTGACCTTTGGGCTGCTGGCGGCGTTTCTGTATTGGCAGTTGGTACCGGTCTTTTTGGCTTCGACCGGAATGTCGCTTGATACGCGGAAGATAATGGTTTACCCAGTGCCCGAACGGCAGCTATTTCTGATCGAGGTGCTGTTGAGGTTGTCGACTGGCGTTGAGGTGCTGCTTTTGCTGACCGGAGCCTTTGTGGGGCTTATGCGTAACTCGGAAATTCCTGGGTGGGCTCCTCCAAGCCTCTTGCTTTTTGTTGTTTTCAACCTGTATCTCTCAGCCGGGATCAAGGACATGGTGGGACGCTTGATGGAGCGCAAGGGATTGCGCGAGGTGGCTGTGCTGGTGCTAGTGATCCTGATGGTGAGCCCGCAGATGATTGCGATGATGGGGTTGCCGGCGGGGGTGAAGTCGGTGTTGCTCAATTTCAACCAATCGATGTTTCCCTGGGGGGCGGCAGCGGGGCTGGCCATGGGGCGCTTGCCGGTGTTGAATCTCTCGCTGATGCTTCTCTATACGGCAGCGGCGATCTGGTTTGGACGATGGCAGTTCCACCGAAGTCTGCATTTTGATGTAGATGCGGCCAGGGCTCAATCGGGACACGGGGGAACGACGACCGGGGCTGGGTGGACGGCGATTCTGTTTCGTTGGCCAAGGCATTTGTTTGCGGATCCACTGGCGGCTCTGGTTGAGAAAGAGATGCAGTCGCTGGCTCGGAGTTCACGGTTTCGGCTGGTTTTTTTTATGGGCTTTACCTTTGGGCTGGTTGTCTGGTTGCCGCTGACCTTTGGCCGGAACGGATTGAGCCAAGGCGGAGCGATGGAAAGCAATTTTCTGACCTGGATCAGCGTTTATTCGGTGATGATGCTGGGTGAGGTTGCGCTGTTTAACAGCTTTGGCTTTGATCGGACGGCAGCTCAGTTTTATTGGATTGCTCCGGTGCAGTTGCGAACGGTGTTACTTGCGAAGAATATTACGGCGAGCGTTTATATTTTTCTTGAGCTCAGCATCATTACGCTCGTCTGTCTAATTTTGAGGTTGCCAATTAGTGGGCTCAAGATTGCCGAGGCGTTTGCAGTAACTACAGTGATGGCTGTCTTCTTTACCGGGTTGGGGAATCTGGGAACGGTTTACTATCCACGTGCAGCGAATCCCCAGAATTCATGGCGTGCTCGTGGTGGGAGCAAGTTTCAGATGTGGATGCTGCTGGTTTATCCGGTATTGGGGATTCCAATTGGCTTGGCCTATATGGCTCGTTATGCGTTTGAATCGCAGATTGGATTCTATGGGGTGCTGCTGCTGACCTTCGGATTCGCTGTGGCGTTTTATGGGGTGGCGATGGATACGGCTGAGAAGGGTGCGCTAGAACGCAAGGAGCAGATATTGATTGCATTAACGGAAGGGGAAGGGCCGATCGGGTCATGAAACAAAGAATTGTCGAGTGTGTGCCTAATTTCTCGGAAGGGCGTGAAGAGGCTACGTTGCTGGCGATTGAAGCTGCGATTGAGAGTGTAGCCGGGGTCACTTTATTGGGGCGCGAATCGGATGCGGATCACAACCGGAGTGTGTTTACGATTGCCGGTGAACCGGAGGGTGTTTGCGAGGCGGCGGTGCGGGCTGTTGGGGCTGCGGTACAACGGATCGATCTCACCCGGCACCGGGGAGAGCACCCTCGGATTGGTGCGGCCGACGTGGTTCCGTTTGTGCCCGTTCGAGGGATCAGTTTGTCAGAGTGTGCGGAACTTGCGGTGCGTGCCGGTGAGCAGATCTGGCAGCGCTTTGGGGTGCCTGTGTACTTGTATGAGGCGGCGGCACGGGTAGCTGGGCGGGAACGTCTTGAGAATATCCGCCGGGGACAATTTGAGGGCTTGATTGAGGAATTGAAGGCGAGCAGCGAGAGGGCACCCGATTTCGGCAATGGTCAGTTGCATCCCACCGCTGGGGCTTGTGTGGTTGGGGCTCGCAAGTTTTTGATCGCCTATAACGTCAATCTGAATACCGAGAGGTTGGATGTAGCCAAGGCGATTGCGAAAAAGATTCGGGCCAGTGCTGGCGGGATGCCTCATGTGAAGGCGATGGGGATGATGTTGCACTCGCGCGGGCAGGCACAGGTT
>CAZZGS010000616.1:0-3423 GCA_964653845.1 uncultured Bryobacter sp. | reverse complement strand
ACTTTGGGCTGTGGTGCCGGTGAGCGCCAGAGTTCCGTTTGCGCTTGTTGAGACGCCTTCCGGATAGCGCAGCCGCACCTGGGTGGCCTGTGCCTGAAGACGATAGCTCAAGTTCTTGCCAAAGCCGACAAAGCCAGTCAATTGAAGCTCACCTCCGCCGGTCTGCGCTTTGAGGTCTTCGATCGTAGCCCTGCTCTTGTCGAAGAGGACCGTGCCATTGACTTTGTCGAGACCTGTAATCACATCACGGAGGTAGAACGATGCGTTTTGAAATGCGAGTCTACCGTTCAATTGAGGATCGTCTGTAGTCCCCTGGATGTTGGCGTCGAGCGTCGCTGCCCCTTTGGTTAAGAGATCCGGCTTGAGCGTTGATAGAACTGCCAGATTGATGGTGCCCTTGACTTGTCCAGTCAGGCCTTTCGTGCTCGATCTGTAGAGAAGTGAAGCTGTAAGATTTGTGTCCTTCGCTACCAGGCGGACATCGCGAGTGGAGATCGAGCCTTGTTTAAATTCGAAAACAATCGGATTCTGATTTCGCAGCACTACGTCTGCTACAGAGGGCATGGTCTCTCTGACATAGTCTTTGTTTGGCGCAAGCTGTATTTGTGGAATGGTCAATTGACCGTCCCAGCCTTGCGGGTCGAGGAGCGGCCCTTTAAAGAAGAAACTTGCTTCGGCACCTCCCTCATAAGGCAGCGGACTCGGTAGAAGTTCTTCACTAAAGAGCTGCGCAATTGTGGGGAAGTCGAGTTTTGGCAACTGGAGCCGAAGCTCGGTATTGAGGCGAGTGCCAAATTGAATCGTGGCATCGCCCTTTACCGGTAATTTGCCGATACTGCCGAGCGCAGTGAGTGACGCGCGCTGTCCTGTGGTACGTGAGGTAAATTCCAACTGCCCAATTGGCCGGCCAAAACGCGTGATGTTGGACAGGGAGAGCTTGCCGTCGAGCTTTGAAGGCGATACACCTTGAGGGGACCAGTTGAAGTCCATCTGCGAGTCGGTGGTCAGCTGCGCATTCACGGCGATGGCCTGCTGCCTGTATTGCGGGATGGACATTAAGGGCAGCGCCTCTACTTTTAGAGCAGCGTTGCCTGATCCGATCTTCCAGTCGTTGCCGCCGGCTTTCAAATTCAAAACGCCCCGGATGGGTTGGCGGTCGAGACGGGCTTCCCACTCACCGACCTTTAACTCCCGGCGCGACCCGGTGAAGGCTGCCGCAATCTGTTGAAACTGGAAGTCTCGTACCGTGATCTCCGCGGAGCGTAGGTTGCCGTCGGCGATCGGTTCTGCCCAAGTGCCTCGCAAGGCGAGAGTGCCCGTGACAGAACCAGTTATTGGTTCAGCTAGACCCAGTTTCCCGAGATCGGCAACTTGAACGTCCAGCTTTCCGCTGAGAAGGCTTTCTGGTTCCAGTCGTCCAGATTCGAGAGTTGCGCGAAGATTGCCTTTGATTGTCGTGTCCATGCTTTCGAGGTCAAACTGGTCTACGGTGAGCAGTTCGTCACCGTAATCCACCTTGCCCTTTGCCTTGTCGATCTGCCTGCCACTGACAAGCAACTTCTCTGCCTCGATGGTTCCGCGGAAATGAGGCCTCTTGATTGTCCCTGTCAATTGGCCATTTACAGAGCCACTGCCCTGCTGTAGGCCAAGTGGTAGCTGATCTTCCTTGAAGCCAGCCAGCTCGAGGATGGGAAGCAATTCGCGAAATTGGGTGGAACGCAATTCCAGTGCAATACCTAGGCCAAGATCACCAGCAAAGTTGATTCGAGAATGGGGAAGAGCGAGAAAACTGTTTCTCACGAGAAGCCGATTTCCGGCTTCTTCGTAGGTCATTGCGAGAAGACCGTCGAGAGGGCTTGGCCCGGACGTCGAAGTGATTTCAAGATCTGCACTAAAGATCAAAGGTTTCTTGCCACCCTTGGCTTCAATGGGGCCATGAATGACGCCACTCCAGGGCACTTCTTTGACATTTAGTTGTTTCAGGATTGTGGCGATGTTCAGTTTCGAGAGGTTCCCATCGAGGCTCCAGCCCTCCTGCTGATCCCACAGGAAGTTGCCGTCGACGCTGCCACCCAGGCCTTCAGCGCGCAAATCACTGAGCGTTAGTCTGGCGGGGAGGAAATCCAGCTTCGCCTTGGCCATTACGGGTCCCAGACGAGTGGTTGCGTCCTTGTAGTAAAGGTCTCTACCTCTGGCGTCGCCGTGCAATTCAAATCCTCTGCCGGATTCAAAGAGTAGTTTGCCTTTGTAGTTCATGCGACCGACCGGTTCGACAGGCAGCTTAAGGAAGGGAAGTGCTTCGCGCACGGCAACGGCTGCCTCGATGTCCATATCCAGACGGATGGGCTCTTCACGGTTGTCAACGTTGGTCAGATTGCCACGGCCGGAAACTTCAGTACCTGCCGGTGTATGAAATCTGAAGCTGTCAATTCGAACTTTTTCCCGCTCGATGCCAAAGTCGACTGTTGCGGTTCCCTGTATCGGAGGAAGAGCGGCCATCTGATACCTTGCGGATCCCGCGTCCAGTTTGCCTCGATAACTGCGCGAAGCGGTCACGTATTCCATCTTTGCTACGATGTCCCGAGCTTGTACTTCAAAGGGGGTTTTGATTTCATTCCAGCGGAATTCTCCGCGTTCTACTTCGAGTTTGCCGAGTCTCCAGTTGATGAGCGTCTCAAGGGCGCCGCGATTGCTATTGCGTGTTTTCGGACCTGGAATGTTTGTTGTTCCGTCGGGGTAAGTCACCAAATGGATTACGGGTTCTTTGATGAGGAGACCGCGAAGGTCGACTCTCGAAGCGCTGAGACTGGCCAATCCCGCTTGAATCTGGATCTGCTTTGCTGAGAATAGCGGTTGTTCGCCTGCCGCTTCCTTGCCGCGCAATATGACGTCTTCCATGACTGCCCGCCCGCCCCAGACGTCGATCTTGAGTTTGCCGATAACAAGCTTGGCCCCGATACTCTTTTCTACTTCGAGCACTGCTCGCTCCACAACGTAACGGTCGATGTATCCGGAGCTCGTGAACCAGCTCAGCCCACCGGCTAGCAAGAGCATTAAGCCGAGCACCCAGAGAGCGAATTTGGTTCGGCGTCTCAACGTTGCCCTCCTGCAAACACGGCTTCAACCCAGCGCACCCTGGTGGCGGCTTCCGTTTGGTTGAGCCAGCGATCAAGCAGGTTGTCAATGCGCTGCTGGGTGAGTAGTTCGAGAATTTCAGGCCTTGCCTGGTTGTAGGACTCTTTGATTCGCCCAGCGAATTCTTTAGGGTAATCGTATTGGAAGTAGTCGCGGATTTCTTCTTCCGGGATTTGAACGCCAGGACGGAATCGGAAGTCGATGAAGCTGAGGATCGCCAGTTGCCATTTCAGTGAATCGAGTAGTTCAGCCTCGCCCACTTTGCTTTGCGCTAGCGCTCTTTTGTAA
>CAZZGS010000615.1:2250-3425 GCA_964653845.1 uncultured Bryobacter sp. | reverse complement strand
TCAACAATGCGCCCAACGGAATCGCCTCCGCAGCCGGAATCTCATAGCCCAGATCATTGAGCCCAAGTGCACCCAGATCATTCAGATTCGGCGCACGAAAACCACGGCTCACCACAGCGTGCAAACCAAAGAAGCTCGTCAGATCCCAGCGCAGGCTGGAATGAAAAGTTGTATCCCGAAACCACAGCGTGTTGCGCGTATCGCTGAAGCGAATACCCGTCCAGCGCACACCTGCCGAAGCTCTCAGCTTGCGATGCACTTGCCAGTTCCCCTGAGTAAACAGTCCAAAATTGCCGTAACGAGAGTTATTTGGATAAAGCGGCCGCGGCCGGGTCCTGGCCCCACTAACTGGATTCAAGACATCACGAGTCGACCCAATACGCTCATCGTAGGCATCGCCGCCAAATGACAATTGCAGGCGCTGGGTCCAATGCGTGGTCGCAAGGCCGCTATACCCGTAAACCTGCACCGTCGAAAGATCTGTCGTAATCGCATCGGTAGCAAGCAGGTTCTGCCGGCTGCTCCCATCGGTCTGTCGATTACTGGAAAAAGTTCCACTAACAGAATCGAAAATACTCTTCGACAGCACCTCATAGCGCCCGTAAAACCAATTCAGATCTTGTGGCGTAAAGTCCGATTTCAGTCGCCCCAATCCACCCAGCAGATCCTTATACCCACGCACTTGATCCTGCACCCCGCGTTGATAGTTGAAGCTAACCAACTGATCGGCCCTCGGGCGGATCGCGATTTTGGTTTCAAGGCCATACTGTCTGAAGCCCGTATCCTGCTGCCGGCTCCCCAGCAGATCGCGAACCTCATCGAGCGGCATGCCAAAGAACCTGTGATACACGTTGCGAGAATCTTGACCTTGGCCGGCGCGCAAATCATTGTGTTTCCGCCCTGAAGCTCCAAAGAGCCAGAACACCTTCTCACTCGCCACAGACACCCGTCCCGCAGCAAAGCCCGATAAATCGGCGCTAGCTCCCCCCAGCGTAAAGTTGCCATGCGTCTGCCACTGTCCATCATCGGCAAAGCGCGCTTCCTCTGTTCTCACATGAATCGTTCCGCCCAGCGAATCACTCCCATACTGAGCCCCGGTTGGCCCAAGCAGCGCCTCAACGCGCTGCGCCTGCGATGGCTCAATAAAGGCCAAATACTGATTGGGCCCCGACCGA
>CAZZGS010000615.1:0-2240 GCA_964653845.1 uncultured Bryobacter sp. | reverse complement strand
GTAAGCCCGCGAAGGAATGGCGACACCTGAGCAGTCGTGGTCTGTTGAACATGGATTCCCTGCGCGGATTCCAGCGCATTTCCCAGAGTGCGTAACGAACGCTTCTGCAAATCGCTCTGATCGAGAATCGTAGTCACATGTGCAGACTCCATCGCTTCCTCGGCCCCACCCCGGAAAGCATTGATGGTCAATCGCGTATAAACAGAAGATGGCTCCAGCCGGATCTCAAACTCACCGCTGGAAACTACTCTTTCCCCAGTGTTGAATCCATCAGTGGTCACCCGCACCTGATACTTGGCATCATTGGGCGGGCTCCACTCAAAGCGACCCCCGCTACCGGACTTTGCCAAATGCAGCAACATCCCATTCGAGGACCGAAACTCCACTCGGGCACCCTCAAGCGGCTGCCCCGAAGCATCGATAACCCTACCGGAAATTGCAGCTTCCAAACAAAGCACCCAACTAAGCAAACAAAACACAATTCTCGTCATGAATTGTAAGGCTAACATTGTGGTTTTTACAACTGAATGAACAAAAAAGCGTTGGTGAGTCGGGCGGGGCTCGAACCCGCGACCACCGCATTAAAAGTGCGATGCTCTACCAACTGAGCTACCGACTCAATAGACAAATAGTAGTATAGCAAGACAGTGATGAAAGTTGGATTGATTGGCACAGGCGCGATTGCAAATAAACACGCGCAGGCATACAAGAACATTGGCTACAAGATCGTAGCCGTAAGCAATAAAACTGCAGAGAGAGGACAAGCCTTTGCAGATCAATGGGGTAGCCAGTTTTTTACCGACTGGGCAGACGTTTGCCGTCACCCCGAAGTCGACTTTATCGACCTCTGCACCTTCCCGGACATGCGCCTCGAGCCGCTTAAAGTCGCCGCTGACGCAGGCAAACACATCCAGGTGCAGAAACCAATCGCGATCGACGTCGCCACCGCCGAAGAAATGATCGCCTACACCAAAGCAAAAGGCGTAAAGTTGAGCGTCGTAAGCCAGGGCCGCTTCAACGACTCGATCCAGTTCCTCAAGAAGGCCATCGATTCAGGCCGCCTCGGCAAGATCTTCCAGGCCGACGCCTACGTCAAATGGTGGCGCAGTGAAGAATACTATTCCCGCCCGATCAAAGGCAGTTGGGCCGTAGAAGGTGGCGGCTCTCTCATCAACCAGGGCATCCACCAGGTCGACTGGCTCCTCTACTTGATGGGCGACGTAAAACAAGTCTTCGGCCAGTGGCATCTCGGCGTGCGTCACAAGATCGAAAGCGATGATGTCCTCTGCGCCCTACTGCGCTTCGAAAACGAAGCCACAAGCGTAATCCAGACCTCCACCGCTATGTGGCCCGGCCTCACAGAACGCATCGAGTTACACGGCACCAAAGGCACCGCGATTCTCACCGGAGACCGCCTAACCCGCTGGGACGTAGTCGACGACTCAGGCGACCCAGCCCCGGTAGCCGCCGATGTTTCAAGCGGCGCTAGCGACCCCATGGCCATCTCTCTAGCCCCCTTCGAGCGCGCATTTCTCGACTTCGGCGAAGCCATTCGCACCGGCAGTAGCCCGCTCATCAGCGGCGAAGAAGGCCTCCGCGCTCTCGAACTCGTCCAGTCCATCTACACCAGTGCCCGCGAAAATCGCCTCGTCCAGATCGGAAGCCGGCGTGGCTAACTGGTGGCACCTCCGGGTGCCTGCCTCAAGCGCCAATCTCGGCCCGGGCTTTGACGCCCTAGGCCTCGCCTTGTGTCCCTATCTCGATTGCCGTTTCCGTCTCGCAGACAAGCTGACGATTCGCGTCTCAGGCCGCGATGCAGACCTCATCTCCACCTCAGAAGACAATCTGATCTGGCAGACCGCCCTCACCGTCGCAGTACATACGGGTGAAACAATGCCACCTGTAGAGCTCGAAGTCCACAACGATATCCCCCTCGGCAAAGGCCTTGGCTCAAGCGCCGCTGCCCTCACTGCCGGAGTGATCCTCGCCGACGTCATGCTCGGCCTCGGCTGGAAAAACCATCGCATCCTCGACGAAGCCGCCCGCATTGAAGGCCATCCCGACAACGTCGCCGCCTGCGTCCTCGGCTCGATCGTCGCCAGCGCCATCGATTCCAGCGGCATGACCCGCGCCGTTCGCCTCGAATTCCCCCCCAGCTTCGAAGTTGCAGTTGTCGTACCCGACTTCCCGCTCCCCACCCACAAGGCTCGCGCTGTCCTCCCGGACTCTTACTCCAAAGC
>CAZZGS010000614.1:0-3435 GCA_964653845.1 uncultured Bryobacter sp. | reverse complement strand
CTCCAGTAGTGCTTCTACTTCAGTCGAATTCATTCCAGATTCTTCTTTCCTCATGCATGTGGTGTCCGGTCGCGCTTTTTTCGAGTGACCTCGCCTAGCTTAATAAATTGCCCAGGTCATTGAGGTCCTGATGCGTCATGACATGGTCAATGTCGAGCAGGATCTTCACCTTCCCCTTCACCTTGGCCATCCCAAGCAACCCAGTCGTAGCGACTTCACCACCAAAATCCGGGGTGTCTTCAATGTCAGCTACCGCCAGATTCAGCACTTCACTCACCCCGTCGACCACCGCACCAATCATCATCGGCCCGGATTCTCCCTCAACTTCGGTCACAATGATGCAGGTCCGCTGCGTATAAGGCACTTCAGGCATCCCGAACTTCAGCCGCAAGTCGACAACGGGAATCACCTTTCCGCGCAGGTTGATTACCCCCTTGGTATGCAGTGGAGTATGCGGCACTGCGGTAATTTCCTGGATGCCCATGATTTCACGCACCTTCAAGACCTGAATCCCGAATTCTTCCGGGCCAAGGTGAAAAGCCAGATACTTGCCAGCCCGCTCTTCTTTTGTCCGTGTGGGGATTGCCAATACTGCCTTAGACATAGTGAAATTCCTTTTCCTCTCCAGATCAAGGCCGAGTGTGGATTCTCCCGGATGTAACTGGGTGATTCAGCCGCCGCAAACCAGCGCACATTCTGCTTCTTTTGCCTTATCGAGTTGGCGGCCGAAAGTCTTAAGTTCTTTTGAGAGCGGGATGGGAAATGAAAAAAGCGACCCTTTCGAGGGTCGCTTTTAATTTTTGGTGCGGAGGAGGGGACTTGAACCCCTACGGTGTTACCCGCTAGCACCTCAAGCTAGTGCGTCTGCCAATTCCGCCACCTCCGCAGGTGACAGCCTTCAGTTTACTACGATGGCCTGAGGTGAGCCATCAACTTAAGACCTTATTTCTTTACCGGGGGCGGAACAGGCGTCTTGACATCGTTACCTTGGGAGTCGACAGGAATTTCCTTGCCAATCTTCACAGGAATCGGCTTGCCATCAGCGCCCTTGGCCCCGTCCTTAGGTATTTCGACTTCAAACTTTTTCTGAACTTTGCCTTGTTCGTCTACCAGTTCCACGGCAGGCTGCTGCGACGGAGCCTGCTTTTCGACTTGCGCGGGAGGCGCTGGCAAATTCGTTCTCTCCAGCACCGTGCCACCACCAGCAGATCCAGATCCACCACGTGTTGCCAAAATAGCCAGCGTCAGACTAGTGACCATGAACAAACCGGCCGAGGCCGTAGTCACTTTCGCCAAAACCGTTGCTGCCGTGCGAGGGCCAAAAGTCGTCTGCGACCCCATGCCGCCGAAAGCACCGGCAAGATCGGCTGCCTTGCCGCTCTGCAATAGAACGACACCGATCAGAATAAGGCAAACAATAACGTGGATGATTGTAACGAGGATGACCATAAAAATACTCCCCAAGGGCGTCGCCTTAGGGCACTTTTCCGAGTATACGACATTTCCACCAGCTTTTTCGTGCCAACCCGTCTAGCTCTTGCCGCTCCCGTTTACACTATAGGTTTCTATCCCAAATAATCCTCTGAAGGAGATTTCATGGCAAAAAGGCGAATCGGAATTCTGACAGGCGGTGGCGACGTCCCCGGCCTCAATTCCGTGATCAAAAGTGTGACTTATCGAGGTGCCGAACTCGGTATCGAAGTTGTCGGTATCCGGCGTGGTTGGGAAGGGCTTACCCACCTCAACCTCGAAGATCCGGCCAGCCGCACCCGCTACGTCGTGGACCTCAACCGCGAAAACACGCGCACCATTGACCGTACCGGCGGTACATTCCTGCATTCCAGCCGCACCAACCCCTCCAAGATGAAGAAGCTGCCTGACTTTCTTGCCGGCGCTACCTTCCCCACCAAAGAAGTCACCAAAGACGGCATCACTCATACCGCCTACGACATGAGCCCCCAGGTTTTAAAGAACCTCGAAGCACTCGGCCTCGATTACCTGGTCGCCATTGGCGGCGACGACACCCTCAGCTACGCGGCCACCCTCGACAAGCTTGGCTTCAAAGTCGTTGCCATCCCAAAAACGATGGATAACGACGTCCGAAATACCGAATACTGCATCGGTTTCTCCACCGCCATCAGCCGTGCCATGGAATCCGTCCAGCGCCAGCGCACCACCGTCGGCTCGCACGAGCGCATCGGCATCTTCCGCATCTTCGGTCGCGATGCCGGCTACACCGCCCTGTACACTTCCTATGTCACCAGTGTCCGCTGCGGCATCCCCGAGTACAAGTTCGACCTCGACAAGATGGTTCAGCTTCTGATGGATGACAAGCGCAAAAACCCCAGCAATTACTCACTCGTTATTCTGTCGGAAGGCGCGGAATGGCAGGGCTACCAGGTGGTCAGCTACGGCGAACCTGATGCCTTCGGCCACCGCAAGAAGCTCAACGTGGGCGAAGTCTTTGCCGACGAACTCAAGAAGCGCTTCAAGGAAGAGACCATCGTCAGCGACCTCACCTACGATCTCCGCTCGGGTGCCCCAGACTTTGTCGACAAGATGGTGGCAACCACTTTTGGCAACATGGCGCTCGACACGATCGTCGCCAACAAGAGCGGCCTCATGGCTGCTATCGTCAACGGCTGTTACGTGATGAGCCCGATCCCCGACCCCAAGCTCGGTCCCCGCAAGGTGGAACTCGGTAGCATGTACAACACCGAGCGTTACCGCCCGAACTACGCCGACAAGCTGGGCTTGCCCATCTTCCTCACCCACGCTTAACTTTGTTTTCCTGGCTCCAGGATCGATTTCGGCGCGGGCGGCCCTCAAAAGCTGCTCGCGCCGTTGCTTTGTCGGAAATCCGCCAGAGCTTTGAGGAATCGGCCAGTGACGAAGAACACTTCCCCTCGACGATTGACCCGCGCATCTGCCACGTGCAGATGATCGCCCGCTTCTTCGGGGACATGAACGGCAAGCTTGCCCTCGACGCCGGTTGCGGCAAAGGCCGCTTTGCCCGTGTCCTGGTCGACCAAAATCCCAACACCAAAATTGTCGCTCTGGATCTGGCATTGGCCATGCTCGCCCGTGCACAGCCGCCCCTTTCGCCCGTCTGCGGCACCCTCACTCAATACCCTTTTAGAGACAATTCCTTCGACTTCGTCTACGCCACCGAAAGTATCGAACACGCTGTCGACATCGACGCGGCCGTGGCTGAACTTACGCGCGTGCTCAAGCCCGGCGGCAAACTGGTGATCATCGATAAAAATGCCGAACATTGGGGCCGCTTCAAGACTCCCGCCTGGGAGCAATGGTTTGAGCGCAAACAGATAGAACGCCTTCTCGCCCGACACTGCCGCGAAGTCTCAAGCGACTTCATCTCTTACTGGGAAGACGTCGAACCCGACGGGCTCTTCCTTGCCTGGCGGGCTACAAAGT
>CAZZGS010000613.1:0-3436 GCA_964653845.1 uncultured Bryobacter sp. | reverse complement strand
GGCTATTATCTGTTCGCCATCGACGCAAGTACGGGACAAGAGCGCTGGCGATATCGGGCCGAGGCACCCTACGTGCACCCGGGCGTTTGCTTGCTCCAACCGGTGGTCACGGCCGACACGGTTTTTGCGACGGGCGAATCCCGCGTGTATGCGGTGAACCGTGCCACTGGAGGCGACCGCTGGAAGCCCGTCGAAATCCGGCGGGCCGTCGATGGGCGGGTTCGGGCAGTCGAAGTATTCAACCTGGTAGACGCGGGAACCGTGCTAATCGGCATGACCAAGGGGTTCCTGATGGCCTTTGACAAGGACTCCGGCCGGATTGCATGGGAGCTTCCCGGTCAATACCGCAACACGGCCTCACCCCCGGCGGTCGCGGGCAATGTCCTCTATTTCCAGGGCAGCCCGGACAGCAAACCAGCGGCGGCCGCAGTCGGCACGCTGCACGCCCTGGACCTGGATTCACGCACAATATTGTGGTCGTTCGCACGGGCGACGGCCCAGCCGAACTGGCCCTTCGGCTCGTTGACACCAGTCGATGGAGGCTTGTGGGTGGCCTCCTATCAGGCGCTGATCAAATTGCAGTAACGAGCAAAACAGACTCGATTCAAATCAGCGTATCCCGGTAGCCGGCTTAGTTCGAAGATCCCGCGTCGGCAGAAAGCTGCGAGCAACGCTCGCAAACAAGCTGCGGCGCGTAATACGTGAAGAATAAAAGCGCGAAGGTTAAAAGCGGTTTCAGATAGCAAAGGCGTCAGATCGGATGAGTAGGCTCGTCTTGATTGAAGGTCGGCGTTAAGCTGTCGTCAGATACGCACTCAAGGTGCAAAGTGCCCACTGTCCACTGGGCACCTATGGTCAAGACACCGCACTAAAGCAATAGGGAGGGCATGAAACTCTGCCAGCGCGGAGGATGTAGCGCCAAGAAACGATCCGTTGTCGCGGCTGCAGGGAAGCTGACGACCTGCTCTACGCTAAGTTGAAGACCGATGAGTTGGTGACTGCGATGACAGCCTTGGCCTGGCGATTGCAATCCCAAAGGCGCGCTTAAGATAGCAGCACCTCCTCTTTAACTTGAGGTACAGAATCTAAATAAGCACCGGGCCGTATGCGTGCCCATTTCGATTGCGGATGGAAGCCTGGTCCTCTCGGCGGATCTCCAAAGCAGCGGAAAGCAAAACCAAACAGCCAAGACTTAGGGCAAGGGAAGCAGTCGTGTATGTCCGTCTCCTTCGCTTTGATCGTCACGAAATCGCACGAAACGCAGAACCCGGGCGGCTTGGACCGTCGCCGCGTCTCGTGCAGAAGCAACTGATATAAAGGCGAAGGAGCAAAAAAGCCATACCAGCAGTGACATTTTCGGTTGACAGAGCCAGCCCCCTCATGGAAGTTTGTTGCCAAATCGGGAAATTGCTTTCCGCCCTCACTGCTTTGGGAACCGATTCTCCTTTCGATTGAGAGAAAGCTCAGGCGGCCCTCGAGCGACGTTCTCGGCATCCTGAGAGTACAAGCAGCCCAAATTGATTTGGCTTGCATCAATGCTTGGGCACCCCGCATAGGCTAGAAGACTCTGCCTCCAAATTGCCCCGGCCCTGCTGAATGCCTCTAGGCTCAAGCCCCTAGCGCCCGCAGCATATACTTGGCCGATGCCCTACACCCTGACGCTCGACAGCCGCGCCCGCCGCTTGCTTGCGTTCACCTTTCTTTATCTAACTGAGGGCCTCCCTATCGGGTTCTCCACCGTTGCGTTGGCTGCTTATCTCCGCCAGCAAGGCGTCCCCATGACCATGGTCGGAGCTGTAGTCGCTGCCACTTACGCCCCGTGGGCCTTCAAGTGGGCTTGGGCTCCACTGGTTGATCTCATCCGAATCCGGCGCTTCGGCCACAGCCGTACCTGGATTCTATTCAGTCAGGCCGGCATGATCGCGACATTAGCCGCAATCCTCGGCTTCGATGCAGTGGCCAATACCAGTCTCCTCATCGCCATGATTACTTTCCACAACATTCTCGCTGCTACCAACGATGTAGCCATTGATGCGATGGCCGTGCGTGTGCTGCCCGCTTCTGAAATGGGCACGGCCAACGGTTGCATGTTTGGCGCCCAGTTCGCTGGCATTGCCCTGGGCGGAAGCGGCGCTCTCTATGCGATGGGAGTTTGGGGCTTCCGCGCGGGCCTGCTTTTCCTCTTGCTGACTCTGCTCTTTCTGTTTCTTGGCATCGCTCTTCCTTTGCGCGAACCTGCCGACGACTTTCCACCCGCTCTCGAAGCAGGTGTCACCCTCCACCAGGCGATCTTCGAACGCATACGAATCTTCTTCCGCAATCTCTATGCAAGTTTCTTCCGCAGCGGCCCCGCCATTCTCGCGGCGGCAATCTTTGCCGCCTTCCCCCACGGTGCCATGGCGCTTGGCCTCGCCCTCGCTCCCGGCCTCCAGGTCGACTTGAAAATGAACAACCAGCTTATGGGCAACATCAACCTCGCCAGCAACCTCGCCGCAGCGCTCGGGGCATTCCTCGGTGGCTGGCTTTCAGACCGCACCAGAAGCCCCCGAGCCTGGATCGTGCTCTCCTACCTTCTGACGGCGGGCATAACCTTCGCCTTGTCGCTCCGATTCACCGGAGCCGGTACGATTGGAGTCTCAGTGCTCGCCTTCATCATTTCGGTTATCGCCTACCAGTTCTCGTTCGGAATTCAACAGTCCGCCGGCATCGGCATATTCATGCAACTTTCGAGCAAAACTGTCGCCGCTACCCAATTCACCACCTTCATGGCCCTCAGCAATCTCGCCTACTCCTACTCGAGCATCTGGCAAGGGCGCTCCGTCGATCTCTACGGCTACGCCTCCACTCTCAGACTGGACGCCCTCCTCGGCCTCTCCGGGCTGATCGTCCTGATCTGGGTCCGCCCCAAGCGCCACCACTCCTTGAATTAACGGCAACTCGCGCCGTGGGCTTCTTCCAAAATCTATAGATGCGCTTCTGCCCACCACTTTTTATACGAGTGGAATCGATCCCGGCGACAAAGATGCCTACTACGCCTGTCTGAATGAAAAGGGCAAATTTACCGAAGAAGGCACAGTTGCCTTGATCCCAGCCAACTCAAAGCAAGTGCAACTGATTTCCGCCAACCACAGCAAGAATGAATCCAACGATGCGAGTATACTCGCCGTGCTGGTTCGCGTTGATGAAAGCAAAACCAAAAAGCCAAGACTTCAAGGCGAAATGAAGCAGTCGTGTAGGTCCGGCTCCTTCGCTTCGATCGTCACGAAATCGCACAAAACGCAACACCCTTCAAGGCAACGCTGAATGCGCGAAAAACCCGCTCAGCCTGGACCGCCGCCTCGCCTCGTGCAGAAGCAAGATCCTGGCAGACTTGCCTGAAATTCCTCGAAAACCGGATCGGTAAACTAGGTGAAAAACTCTTCCAATGTGGCTGCGT
>CAZZGS010000612.1:0-3446 GCA_964653845.1 uncultured Bryobacter sp. | reverse complement strand
GACGATCCGACGGGGATCTCAGCTCGATGACGAAATCCGGGCAAAGCCGCAGAAAGGAGTCCTGGTTTGCGGGATCGATCGCGTCGATGCGTTCGTGTGCAATCCACGCCGCATCGGGCGAAAGAAGCGCGCCGCTGGGAAGCACGAAGCCGGCAGAGGAGTCAAACACGCGCCCCCGGCCCTCCCGTTCCGCCCAGGCACCGAGCTGCAGGTTGATCCAGGAGTTCCGCGCGCCCGTCTTCGAATTGGCAGGAGCCATAACAAGCAACTCTCCTTCGGCATTGATCTCGAAACGCAGATCGGAATGCTCAGCGCAAAAGGCGGCGAACTGCTCATGATTCATCGGCGGCGCGGTGAGCTTGGCGGGGAGAAAAGATTCGTCAATCAAAAACGCCATGCTTCGATTCTAACGCCACTCGCGTTCGAGGTTCAAAGCATATTCTCATCGAAAGATGAGCCTAAAGGGAGGGGGTAGTTGAGCGGGGTTCCTTTCTTTGGGTTCGGGTCTATAGAGGACGGAATCGTCGTCGAGGCTGTGGGAATGTGGGAATCGCCGGGCGATTTCCAAGGGCGGTGAAAAGAGATGGAAACCGCTTTGGGTTTTCCGCGCTTTCCACCGCCCGTCATTTCCACAGCCTGGTTCGCGTCGCGTGTTTTCATGCCGACCTCTTTGCGGGAAACAGATCGGCGAACAGCGTTCGCTTGGCTTGTTGCATTCGACTCGCTGCCTCGGTGTCGCTTTCCGCACGGGCCTTTTTATCGAGTTCGCGTAACGTCTGCCCAGCCTTCAAATAGCGGCTGGGCTTCGGCAGTTTCCGGTACACCTCCCAGGGCGTCGCATAGCGGCGATAGACACGCCGCTGCTTGCCCTTGGCATTGGTCAGCACTTCGGCTTGGCCGCATGGACGGTGGAAGTTCAAATAGCCGTTGAGGTGCTCCTCGTAGAACCGTTGCACCCGTTCGGCATGGGCCGCCGCGATGTGGGTATAGCCCATGTGTTTTCGAATCACTGCCCCGTTCTTGCATTCCACCAACCCGTTGTCGTTGGATCGCCGAGGGCGGCTCCTGGTCTGTTCGACCAGTAGCTTCTTAAGCAGCTTGGCCACGTTGTGGTTGATGAATTCACTTCCGTTGTCAGAGTGGAATCCCCGGATCTTAAATGGAAACTGCGCCAGCATGGAAAGCAGCGCCGGCTCCAGCCAGGCTTCGCTAATCTGGGGCACGCAGGCCACCACTTGCCATTGAGTGACTTCGTCCACGGCATTGATGTGATACACGCCCTTGACTCCGTCCCGGTCGCCTTGGTGGACCGTGTCCACACGAAGATATCCGGGGCGGCCTTCCGGTTGCGGGCAGCGCCGTTCGCCGATCGATACCGGCGTCGGCCGCGTCTTGGTGAACGTCGCGTAGCGGGTGCGGTACGTCTCGCTCTTTCGCAGACGATACAAATGGGAGACCGAAATCCCGGCCAACCGTTCGTACTCGCTCTTGCCGAATTCGCAGAACTCCCGCTCCAGGATCTTCCGTATTGCCGGTCCGCTCAGCGTGTCATGGGCTTCGTCGACCGTCGCCAAACAACTCATGTCAATGCGGGTGTAGCGCACCGGGAAACGCCGCCTCCGGTACACCGTTGGGTGCACCTCTCCGGTGGCAAGGTACTTGCCAATCAGCCGCGTTACCTGTGCCCGGCTTTGCCCCGTCATCTTGGCCACGTAAGCCCGCAGCAGTCCCTTGGCCTCCCGACCCAACTTGGCGTAATCGTGCTCACGCAAAGTCGCTCCGGCCCAGTCGTAAATCTCTCCCCGGCTGTGCCCGGTAAATCGCACCTCCTGGCTTGCAGCCAATAATGCCCGGATCTGTTCCAGGCTCAACTTCTCGCCACCTTGCATGCTGATGATCGATCCCCAGCTTGCGCCACCTCTCCGCCTTCAGGCTCATCTTGTATGAGACAAGACTCGGACTTCCAACGGTCTGGCGGGTGGGATATACTTCTGGCGAAAGGGTTCCTGATTATGAAAAGACTTGTTTTGCTGACTGTGTTTGCCGTTTCAGGCTTTGCCGCCGAATGGACCGGAGTCCTCTCGGACGCCGCTTGCGGGGCCAAGCACGCCGACGCCACCGAGGCCTCCCAGACTTGCGCCAAGCGCTGCTTTGACCGCAGCGGTAATGCGGTGTTTGTCGTTGGCGATAAGGTGATCAAGGTGAGCGCGGCAACATTCGAGAAGGTCGCCAAGGATAAGCTGTCCGGCCATATGGGCCATAAGGTCACAGTGACCGGCAAGATGGACGGCGAGACGCTGGTGATTGATTCGGTGAAGATGGCCCAATAGGCTATCTGGACAACTGAAGTTTTGAGGCCGCAGCGCTCCATTGGGGAGAGATGCGGCTTTTGCTTTTTTGGGGAGGCAGGTCTACCATGTCCTTTTGCTTGTTGACTGGCGCTTCGTGCGATTTGGAGAGCCTCGAGGCGAGGAAGCAGGACATACGCGACTGCTTCATGTCGGCCTAAAGGCTTGGCTGTTTGGTTTTGCTTTCCGCTGCTGTGCAGATCCGCCTAGAGGACCAGGCTTCTATCCGCACTCGAAATGGGCACGCATAGGGCCCGGTGCATGTTTAGATTCGGTTCCTCGAATTGGAGAGGAGGTGCTATCTGATGCGCGCCTTTGCGATTGTAATCGATAAGCGACAGAGAAAAACCATCTTTAAGGAACTGCTCAAAATGCTTGTGAGGCGGCTTCGCACGGCATAGGGCGTGGTCATTGGAGGCAGAGTTTGGCGTTGGTACGGTTCTGAGGGTTCGGTCCCTGCGCAGCAGCGCCGATTACTTTACGCTTGTTGAATCGCCGAGGCGACGACGATAGAGTTCGCGGTGGAAGTCGCGGGCGGCTGAGACCATCTCGGGATAGGGCGCATCGAGAACGTTGAGGAAGCCGATGTTGTAGTTCTCGCCGTCGCGCGGTCGACCGGTGATCGCCTGATCCGTGAGTTGAAACCAGTGTGCGCCAACGAAGTTCGAATGATCGGCGGCGGAGCGAAGGTAACGAAGAAAGGCGGCGGCCCGCTCGTTCTGTGAGGCTGTCGATTGCAGGCCTGTATGGAAGAGTCCACGGTCGAGGGCACCGAAGTGAAACTCGCCAATGAGTGCGGGCCTATCCAGTCGTTCGAGTAGGGACCAGGTTGCCGGTTGGATCGCAGCCTGGTAGATGTTGAAGCTGATTACGTCGGTCTCGGTGGCGGCACCGGTTGCAATGTCGGGATTCAGATTGTTCATGCGGGAGCCCAGGTACAGATGATTGGGATCCAATTTGCGGATTTCAGAGCGAACCACGCGGAAGTATTCGCGGGAGTAAGCGACGGTAAGTTCAGCGAGATCGCTTCGCATTCCGGCGGTAATCGTTGCCGGGGTCGATAGGGCAGCCCAACTTGCAAATTGAGTGGCCCAGGCA
>CAZZGS010000611.1:0-3448 GCA_964653845.1 uncultured Bryobacter sp. | reverse complement strand
CGTCGGCGATCACGATGCCGGCGGCTTTGCTACCCGCTTTGGCTGCCTGGGCAGCGGCGTCATCGAGCGATGCTGCAGCTAGTTTTGTTAGGGCGGCAATGTCGTCAAGAAGTGCGATTAAGCCGGAAGTCATGGTGGTAATTCTCAGGATCTCGCATTCGAGGGGCAAATTGATCGGAGTTATGAAGCAGGACAGGTGAAGAATTCGGTGTTGCCGATGCGGGGACCAGAATAAATGATGGTGTTGATCATGGTATTTTTTGGTGCATGGAAACAGTGAACAAGATTACCGTTGAGGTGGCAGCGGAAGTATTGGAGAGAGCCCAGCTAGCTAGCGGCGATGGGATTGCGCAGACAGTTCGACTTGGGTTGCAACTGGTTGCGGCATCGGAAGCCTATGCCCAGTTGAGGAAGATGCGGGGAAAAGCGCGGTTCTCGAAAACGGCAGCAGAGTTGAAAGCGGACCGATAATTGTCGGCGGTTTAGAAAAAGAGAACGCGCCGGCCACGGGGGGCAGCCGGCGCGTTAGCGTATGTGCGGGGTATGGAGGGGGGTCCGTACCCGGCTACATACGAGGTCGTTAGAAGCTGAATCGCATGCTGAGTTGGATACGACGGTTGGCTGAGGAGCCACCGCCGCCGCCCGGGCCGCCGAATCCGCTGCTGGTGGTGTTGGAGATACCGAAGAGCGGGGAGGTCATCGTGCCGACCGGTGCGCCAAGGTTGACGTTGTTGGTAGCATTCTGAGCCTGGATGCTAAGCGTGAGATTGTACTTCTTGTTCTGACTGCCGAAGATGCCCGCAGGAGGGCCTCCGCGGCCACCGCCGCCGCCCATCATGCCTCCCATAGGAGGACCGCCACCGCGTGAACCGCCACCGCCACCCATGCTGCCCTGACGCATCATCATGCCCATCGGGTCTTGTTCAGCACCCTTAGGTTCTCCACCGAAGCCCCAAGTGCGGCTGAGACGAAGGTTGAGAGTAAAGGTGCCAGGGGCTTGACCGGAATTGCGAGCGAGGAGTTGTTGGCCTTGCTTCGGATTGGGATCGAGGTAGCGGCCATCGTAGAAGATGACGCCAGGGCCGGGGCCAGTAGCGATACCGGGCCGGTGGATGTTGAGCTGGTTGTCGCCATAGAGATCACGGCCAGTGACGATGTTGAAGGGGCCACCGGTGCTGAAGACCATGAAGGGGCTGAGGCTGACCTTGTAAGGCAGTGTGATTGAACCCGCTGCGAACATTCGGTGCCGGATATCGAAACGGTTGCGACCCCATTCACTGGCGACGTTGTAGGTGTCGTTAGGGAAGGTGTTTGCCCCATCGGTGTTGCCGTTGGCGCGACCGAGAGTGTAGAAGGCGAAGACCGAGATCTTGGGATTGATGCGGGCGTTTGTGTTGATGACCAACTGATCCTGCTTGAAACGGCCTGTGGACTCGTAAAGGAAAAGATTGCCGGCGGAGGGGCCGAAGGGGTAAACGGCCGTGTTGGGAGTTGCCTGGTTGAAGGTCCCTGGCAGCGGCGTGTTGATGTTGCGGCTGCGAAGCTGGTTGATTCCAACTGTGTGGTTGTAGTTGATGCCGAGGGTAATATTGCGCGGCAGGCTGCGTTCGAGGCCCGCATTTATCTGGAAGAGGTAGGGGTTCTCGAGAGTCTGATCGACCAGACGAGTGGTTCCGGCGCGCGAGTTGCTCTGGATCTGGCCGATGGGCGGAACGTTGGGGTAGAAGTTGGGGAAGGCGACGAAGTACTGTTGCTGGACGACTCCGTTGAGGCGGCGAGCGTCGAGGCTGAGGTCTTCGCCGAAGCGGTCGTAGAAGAGACCTGCTCCAGCACGAAGAACCGTCTTCGGAGGACGGCCATTTTGTGACTTGCCTACGCCGTACGCCAAGCCAAGGCGGGGAGCGAAGTTGTACTTGTTCTTGATGTTGGACTGGGTCTCAAAGCGGATGCCGCTGGAGAGACTGAAGTTGGGACGTACGCGCCATTCATCCTGAAGGAAGAGACCAGCGTCGATTTGGTTGATGCTCTGGACAGGAATGCCTGCCGACAGTGAGAACTGCTGTGCACCTCCGCCTTGGGCGCGGATCTGGTCGAGAGTGAGGCCGTTTGTAAGGCCACGCTGGGTGATCGCATAAGCATTCAGGGACTGGAAGGTGAAGCTACCGTTGTAGCCGCTGGTGTTCTGGTCGGTCTGCTGGACGCCGCGGAGACGGCCGCCAAACTTGAGAAGGTGACGGCCCTGTGTGTAGGAGCTGATATTGGAATATTCGTAGCGCTTTTCATTGTTGAAGTTGTTACGGATTGTGGCTCCGCCTCCGTTGAAGGCGTCGAGGACGTTGATCGACGGTGTGTTGGAGTTACCGGTGGTGTCTAAGCGGGAACCGACGAACTGGAAGCGATCTTCGTTAATCAGTTTCGAAGTGGCAATCCAGGTGTGGGTAAGCTGCACCTGATTGGTTTTGTTTTCGGTGTCAAGGGCACGCTCGGGGAGAGTGAAGGCGCTGATGCCGCCGTTAGCGCTGGTGTTGCGCTGGAAGGTGTAGCGGCTGGTGAGAGTGTGCTTGGCGCTGAGCTGGAAGTCAGCACGGGGTGAGATGGTGAGGAAGCGGGTGGGGTTGCCGATATTTTGAACAAGCGAAACCGGGTTGAAGGAAGAATCGATTGTGCGCGCGTTGATCAAACTTGCTTCTTCGTTGATGCGGGTATCAATGTCGAGAGCGAAGCTGGACTTCTTTGAGAGAGGCCCACTGATGCTGCCGCTGATGCTGTTCTGGTAAGCGTCAGGACGGGTGTTGGCAAAGTTGTTTCTTGAATTCAGGACGTTGTTGTTGGTGTTGTAGAAAAACTGGCCGCGGAATTTATCAGAGCCCGGCTTGGTGAAGATTTCGATGCGGCCAAAGCCGATGCGGTCATATTCTGCCGAGAAGGGGTTGGAGTTGACGCGGATTTCGCGGATCGAAGCCTTTGGGGGAAGACGGCCGCCAGAAAAGCCGTCGATAAAGAGTTGTGCGCCGTTGGGACCCGCAGCGGGGCCGGCGAGGGCATTGAGTTCATTCTGGAGGTCGTCAGGGTTATCGCTGAGCATCGCGAGATCTTCGCCCTTGAGGACGAGAGCTCCGACGTTGCTGGAAGGATCAACGTCGATTGCGATTGTGTCTGTAACGGTGATCTCTTGCTTGGAGGCTTCAATGTTGAGCTTGGCAGCGATGCTGACCTGCTTGCCTGTAGCGATTTCAAAATTGAACTGCTCGAAGAGGCTGAAGCCAGCCGAAGAAACACGGATGGTGTACTGCCCACCAGGTATACCGGGCAGGGTAAATTTACCGTCGGCGTCTGAGGAGGCGACCTTGACGAATCCACCGGCACCGGACAGGGTGATGGAGGCGCCAGGGATGGCTGCACCCGAGGGGTCGGTAACAACACCCTTGAGGATAGAGCCAGTTGGGGC
>CAZZGS010000610.1:0-3448 GCA_964653845.1 uncultured Bryobacter sp. | reverse complement strand
CCATCATGGTGGCCGCAAAGGGTTGATTCTCCTTGATCAGCTTCGCGCGGTGGACAAGTCCCGGCTGGCGAAGAAACTGGGAGCAGTCACCGCAAAAACCCTCACCGCCACTCTGAGGACGTTGCAAGAAGTATTCGCGGAATAGCGCTCACGAAACGGCGACGCTCCCCTACGAATACTACACTGAACTTTCGATGTCTGACGTGGTTTCGACCGATTCACGCAATGAGAATCCGGGGGAAATCGGGGCACCCCCCGGTATCCGGCCGGTATCCGGGGTATCGCAAAGTCCCGGATTCACCCTCTTCCCCTTACGCTCCTGCATAACACATCCATCCAGAGGCTGAATGTGTTGTGCAGGAGCAATGCCGTTCCATTCTTTTCCCCGTATGCTTGCCCTATTTTCCACGCTTGCCGTATCCTCGGCCAGCGCCGCTATTTTAACTTACACTGCCTCATTGTCTGGTGCCCAGCAAGTCCCGGCTAACGTTAGCACCGCCACAGGTTTCGCGGTTATCGACTACAACGATATCTCTCGCACTTTAACCGTCAATGTCACCTTCTCCGGTCTGAGCGCCGGCACCACCGCCGGCTACATCCACTGCTGCGAAGCCGAAGGATTCAACGCCGGCGTCGCCATCGGCTTCCCGACGAGCCCGGGTTTCCCCTTGGAATAGGCAGCAGCATGACCCGTCACTATGCATTTCATTGGCATTTTTGCCAGTTTTTCTCAAACTAACCGCCAACCATGCATAGCGCTTTCTTCAGCCCAGCGCCGCATATCTACGGCTAACCCGCTCATAAAAAAGCACTTACCCGGATTTACTTAGCTCGCCACGATTTCAAACCTTCTCCCTTTTGCGACTCAAATTTTCCGAAAAACGCAAAGGGACGGGTCAACTTCAAGCCGCAAACTGCGCAGTCTCATGCCCAATACCGGGCCAGCACCCGCCGCGAATTGATTTCTAACCACACTTTCTCACAATGGATTGTCTCGACCTGTGGCTTTATCATTTTCAAAATTGCGCTTTGTGGGACGTCCTGGCATGTACCTTGCAAAATCACCAATAAAATCAGGCCTTCATTGAGTTTTCTCACTAAGATATGCATCGCGCACATCGAACGAATCTCCCCACCCAAACAACCCTATCTGTTGAATGCAAAAGCACTTTCCAGCCAAACTTGGCAAAGGCCAATAACCGCAAATTTGGCGAAATTAAGCCTGGGACAGGTCTCCCGATATTTCAATCCCGTTCATCATTCGCTCTACTCTACGCTGCGCTCTCTCGGCCCTGCCAACCACCAGGCTCCTCTTTCCACTGCTCAGCCGCACAGCCTACAACCTTCAGCCTAGGGCCATTGTTGCGCACCATGTAGGATACGAATCAACTCAACGCATTCCTTTCGCGCACGGTAGATTATGAGGAATGGAAACCCTGCAATACTAAGTTCCCGGCTTCCCAATTTGCGGCCAGCTCGCCCCATCAGCGGCATTTCCTTCAGCGATTCATCGGCGGCGTAAATAGCAATTGCTAAGTGGCTTGCTTGCGCCAACCCAAAGCGACTTTCTTTAAACTCACAGATTTGTGTCAGATCCGCAGCCGCTCTTTTGGTCCAACGCAGATTCATCGTGCCGGATAGCGGGTTTCGATCATCTTGCGAACATCATCGTGTTCGACAAACTCACCACGATCTGCCTCAGCAATACCGTGATCCACTTCACGCAGAAACCACTCGTCATGGTCCAAAAGTTTTTCTATTGCCTCTTGAACAAGTGCTTCCGCAGCACGGCCTTCCGTTTGCGCTAATCGTGATAGCCTCGCGGATTGATCAGCGCTCAATTGTACTTCCATTCTTTTCCTCCTGCTTCTCTTAGCCTAAACCCAGGAAACAGAAAAGTCAGCTTTTCTGGTTCGGCTAAGTCGACAGTCTCGAAACAAGCCCGGTCAATCGACCTCATAATAAGGCAATCACACTAAATCCCTCAACTTTCGCCCCTTGCCGCAAAGCCCAATGCAAAGGATTTGGTACCAGGGTGCACTACGGGTGCACTACAGCCTGACCCGTCACTGTGCATTTTATTGGCATTTTTGGAGCTTTTCTGCCAACCAACCCACGGCCATTCCAAGTGAGCGCCTCCAATCCGCCTCTGCACTGTTGAGGCCAAATCGTGAATAACAAGGCTTTTATCCAGATTTTCCTGGCCAGCGGCAATTTCAAACTGCCACGCCATTTCGGCCTAAATTTCCCGAAAAACGCAAAGGGACGGGTCAACTTCGAATGGATCGACGCCCGCACCTGCGTCGTCCGGGCCAGCGCCACAAATACTTTCAGCGACTGCCAACCCCAACGTTGCTGACGAGTAAGCTGGCACGAAGTCCCCAAAAACAACGAATTCCTCCAACTCGAGCGCAAGCGCATCGGTACCAACCACACCCTCCGCCAATACCTTTCCACTTACCCAATCCAACATTAAGCCTGGAGCGGTTCACAGGTATTTTCAGATTTGTTTTGCCCCTAACCCAATCATTCCATTCAAAACCAGCCAGCCCCCAAACATTGAGCCGCAACCCCACCTGCTAATTTCTGCTCAGGAGAAATCCAATGAACAATGAACAACAGAACATTACCAACGACCCATCGACCGTGGAGACCCCACGCAAGAAAACCATGACCGAAGCGGCCCTCGACGCCAACCGCAGAAACGCAACCAAATCCACCGGCCCCCGTACGCCCGCCGGCAAGCTCAAAGCCGCCTCCAACTCCCTCAAGCACGGCCTCTACTCCCTGAGGAACTTCGACAACTTCATCGCCCACCACGACCAGGCCCTCGCCGTCTCAACCAATCTGATCGAACAATTCAACCCGGTCACACCCACCGAGGTGCTGCTAGTCCACCAACTCATCCACATGCAACTCCGCTTCCTGCAAATGGAATTCCTCTATGGCGAAGCCATGCGCTTCCGAGTCGAAGACATCATCTCAAAACCAGCAAACTTCCTGCCCGCAATCATGCGAGAGCTCGACCGCCTCCCCACAAAAATCCAGCGCACCATCAAAGTCCTCCGCGCCGAGATCGTCGAGCGTGAAGCCTACATCGGCAACGGAGAAAACGTAGAAATCGAAGCCATAGCCGACGCAGACCCACTCCCCGGCCGGCCACCCAACGAAATCTACTACGACGTCCAAACCAACAAAGGCGACATCTCGATAGAAAACCTACCCCAAGTCAAAAAACTAGCAGAAACGGACCCACAAGCCGGCGTCGATCTCGCCAAGCGCATCGTCCGCGACTTCGTAGAAAAACTAAACGCCAAGCACAACCTAAATCTGCCACCGGATCCGTACACAACCCCAAAGCCAGAACAGAAAAGCTAAACAACGAACCCAAATCCAACCCGCCCGGGACAGTCCAAAACAACGCCGGGCCAGCTCTTTGACATCCTGC
>CAZZGS010000609.1:0-3450 GCA_964653845.1 uncultured Bryobacter sp. | reverse complement strand
GGTGAGACCCGATGCCGCGCACGACGGTGGGCTGAAAGTGGTTGAGGCGTGTGAGGAGTTCGGAGAAAGGGAGGGAGGGAGAGGCGTAGAGACGCTGGAGTTCGAGGCTGGCGGGCGTGAATGTATGGGATTCGATGAAGGCGCGAATTTGTTCTCCGGCGTGGCCTGGGCGATTGATGACGGCTTCGCGATAGCCAGATTCTTTGCCAGTGAAATGTTGGAGGGCCAGGCGCTGACGGCGACCTGCGGCCAGAGAGGTAAGGATGGAGGTTAAATCGTGACGGAAGGTGCGCCGTAGCCCGGAGGTGCCGCTGGAGAGCAGAGTGAGGCCGTCAATTTTTTCTGAGCCGGCCGGGGAGAACAGTTCAGGCTGGAGAGTGAGATCAAGTTTGGGAGTCAGGGGGAGGCTGGAGAGGTCTGCGGTCGTCTGGAAATCGTGAGGGCGAAGCCCCAGCAATTCCATCTTGTTGCGGTAGTACGGTATTTCTTTGAAAGCGAAATGGATTAGGGACTGCAAGCGGCGGGATTGGAGCTGCTGGAGGTGGGGATTTGGAGCGAAGGCAATGCTTCGTTCTGCAAGGCAAGCCTGAGCCACTGAAGCCGAATTCCACAGCCTTTGGAATATATTACTCAATAACAACACGCTATCTTAAAATCCACGTGAAGAGAAGATGAAGTTAACTTTACCAAGCCAGTGGGAAGAAGTTGGGCAAGATGCCGGTTCGACATGGTATCTGGATCCTGTTGTGGCGAAGCAAAAGGGGGATCTGAATCTAGAGCTGATTCAGCGGTGGAGTTTTGGCAAGAAGGTTGAGACCTTTCTCAAGACCGATGTCTTTGAGGAAGCCAATGGAGGCGATGAGTTGATGTCACGGTTGTTTCCGGATGCTGAGCGGGCTGTTGGGATTGATGTTTCGTGGTCGACGGCCCGTGGAGCAGCCAAACGAAACGGGCTTGCGTCGGCCAGCTATTTTGCAACGGACGTGCGCCAATTGGCCCTGCGGAGCGGGAGTATGGATGCAGTGGTTTCGACATCGACGCTGGATCATTTCGATTCCAAGCGGGAGATCAGGGAGAGTCTAAGGGAGCTGGCGCGCGTGCTTCGACCGGGTGGGTATCTGATTGTCACGCTCGACAACCCACAAAACTTGTTGTTTCCATTGTTGCGGTGGATTAGCCGGAGGCCTGGGGCACCGTTTCCGCTGGGCAGTACGTTATCGCTTGAGGAATTGAATCGAGAGCTTACCGAAGCCGGGTTTGCCGTTGAGGCCAATGACTGGTTGATTCACAATCCGCGGCTGGTTTCGACGGTGATGTTTCTGGCGTTGCGACGATTGCTGGGAGAGAAGGCCGACTGGCCGATTGAGTGGTTGCTTTGGCTTTTTGCGCAGTTGAGAAAGCTTCCGACGCGGCGGTACAGCGCCTGTTTTGTAGCGGCACTGGCGCGCAAGCCTGAGCCTGTGAGGGAAGATTGAGAGTTGATGGTAGGTTATTTGTTTGGAGAATAAACTGCGGCTCTCGGTCGTGATGCCAGTGCACGGTGGAGTGCATTTACTGGTTGGGGCGCTTGCGGCTCTTCAGGCTTCCCGCCAAGTGCCGTTTGAAGTGATAGTGGTGGATGACGGAACCCCGGCAGAGCAGGCTGGGGGGCTTGAAGCGGTTGTGTTTGACGGTGGAGGGAGGCTGGTGCGGCAGGAGCAGGCTGGGCCTGGGGTGGCTCGTAACCGGGGCGCACAAGAGGCTGTTGGGGAGATTGTTGTTTTTGTGGATGCGGATGTGAACTTACATCCTGAGACGCTAGGGCAGATTCGGGATGCTTTTGAGGCTGATGCGGGGTTGGATGGAGTGTTTGGGTCTTATGACTCGCAACCTTCGGCTGGAACGCTGGTGAGTGATTACCGGAATTTGTTGCATCACTATGTACATCAGAATTCGCGCCGGGAGGCGAAGACGTTTTGGGCGGGGTGCGGAGCGATCCGGCGTGAGGTGTTTCTGAAGGCTGGCGGGTTTAATGCGGCGTTTGGGAGGCCCAGCATTGAGGATGTCGAGCTTGGGTTGCGGTTGACGGGCGAGGGGCACCGGATTGAGTTGCGACGGGAGATTCAGTGCACTCATGCCAAGCGATGGACAATGCGGTCGTTTTTTATGACCGATCTTTTTCAGCGGGCGATTCCGTGGACGGAGATGTTGTTGACTCGCGAGGATGGGGTGCCATCGGATCTGAATTTTGGTGTGTCGCAGAAGTTGAGCGTGCCGCTGGCTTTGTTGCTGGTACTGAGTTTGGTGTTCGCCTTGTGGATGCCGCTGCTTGTTTGCGGGCTGTTGCTGGTTGGTTTGAATCTTGGTTTCTTTAGTTATCTGGCGCGATTGCGGGGAGTGATATTTGCAGTGGCAACATTGCCTCTGCATGTTGTGCATTATCTGGCTAGTGCGTTGGGGTTGATTGGGGGTGTGTTGCGGGTATGGAAAAGGTGGGATCCGCAGGTTGGGATTGCTGCATTGGCGCTGGGGGTGGTTGTTGCTAGCGTACAGGTTTGGAGTGGGACTTATCAGGCGGATTTCAGCGGGTTTCCGGATGAGCCTAGTCATTATGTGACGGGGGTGATGGCGGCGGAGTATATGAAGGCACCGACGCTTCAACCGATGCACTTTGCGGAGCAGTATTATTTGCATTATCCGAAGGTTGGGATTGGGCATTGGCCACCGTTGTTTTATGTGGTGGAGGGGATGTGGTTTGTGTTGTTTGGGGTTAGCAAGACGGCTGCTTTGGTGTTGCAGCTATTGCTTGGCTATTTGTTGGCGCTTGTGGTTTATGTGCTGGCGCGGCGGTGTGTTTCTTTTGTGGGTGCGCTTGGTGGGGCGATGCTGTTGATTCTGACTTTGCCTTACCGGCAGTCGCTGGCCTGGGTGATGGCGGAGCATATGACGGCGGTGATGGTGATTGGGGCGTCGGTTGCTTTTGCGAGGTATCTTGCGGGTCCAGGAGTGGTTGCCGGGCAATTGTTTGGGTTGCTTGCGGCGCTAGCTTTGTTGACCAAGGGGAGTGCAGCGCCGCTGGTGTTGTTGCCTTTGTTTAGTGTGCTGATTGCGCGGCGATTTGATGTCCTGCGCAGGGTTGATTTTTGGTTGTCGGCTTTGCCGGTGGTGGTGCTTGCTTTGCCCTGGTATGTGTTTGCTACTCGATTTGCGAGTCCGAATGCGGGGACGATCGGCCGGGGTGTGGAGGCCGGGGCGTGGATGCCTGGGCTTGAGTATGGGCCGGTGGTGCTGGTGCTGGCTTTGGTGGGGTTTGTATTGTTGCCAAAGAGGGACCCTTACGTGGCGGCGCTTGCGGGGCTGGTAGGGACTTACGCGCTTGCGCCTTTTTGGATAGGCGCCTTTCGAGAGGGGCGGCATATGTTGCCGGCGATTGCCGGCGCGGCGGTGCTGGCTGCGGGAAGCTGTTCTCGT
>CAZZGS010000608.1:2238-3452 GCA_964653845.1 uncultured Bryobacter sp. | reverse complement strand
CCCTTGGTCGCCCCGACAATCAGGCCGACATAACCCATCAGCAAGAGTGTTGCGAGTTGAAGAAAAGGAATTGTGGAGGAGGAATCTGTAATCGACTGGCGCAGAATCAGCGAGATCATCAAAGCACCGACGATCCCAAGAATCGAACCGATTGCAGCACCAATCAGCCGTTTTAGACTGACCTCTTTCAGACGCATCTCAAAGAGGACAACAGCGGAACCGAAGATAAACCCGAGACCGGCAGCAAGTGGGGGGTCGAGTTGGAAGGGGTGCAGAAACCAGGCGCAAATCGCCAGGAGCAATACGAAGAGGGCACGTATGAGAAAGAGATCGAGCATGAGATTTACCCTGCCGGTAGACCTCAGGCGATTCCCTCCGGAATCCAAAAGTCAAAACCCGGTGCCTAATTCTAGCACCGGGTTTTGAAATGTAAAGATTTAGCGAATTTGCGAGACGCGAAAATTTGTTTAGAAGGAATTTCCGAGGCTTAGAGAGCTTTGGCGAGTTCTTCTGCGAAAGCGCTGGTGCCACCAGGCTTGCCACGGCGCTTGGCTGCACGATTGCGATCTGCCGATGTGGCAGAAGCAGCAGCCGTGCGATCACCTGCAGGGGGACGATCACCCGTCGGGGGACGGTCACCAGCAGGACGGTCGCCAGCGGGACGGTCCCCGGCGGGACGGTCTCCAGCGGGACGATCACCAGCAGGACGCGCGTCCGTACCGGCAGCTCGGGCTCCCATGGGGGCACCCTCTCTGCGACGGTCAGCGCCCATGCCGGGTCTGCGGTCTTCGGGGCGTCCCATCGGAACGCCTGTCTTGCCCTTGGGGGGCTGTGCCGGGTTTGCACGCAGCAGCTTGTCTTCAAGCGGGGCACGGTCAAACCGGCGAATGATTGCCTGCATCTCTTCCGCATTCGGAGCTTCGATGAAGGCAAAGCCTTTGGATTCCTGGGTCTCGGGATTGCGGATTACTTTGATGGAATCGGCAACCAGAGCTTCGGCATTCAACCATGACTGGATGTCATCGGCCGTAACCCAGGTGGGTAAATTGCCAAGAAAAACGGTAAAACTCATTCGGTGGGGCGTCTCGCTAACAGGGGATCTGACGAAGGTTGGTGAAAAATCGTAGTCGTCAGGCAGTTTTTATGCTACCACCAAATATTTTCTCTTACAACGAATTCATGAAATTTCATTCAATTTTTTTATTGCTTTGATT
>CAZZGS010000608.1:0-2228 GCA_964653845.1 uncultured Bryobacter sp. | reverse complement strand
CCCCGGAAGCTTTGATTTCAATTTAATCGCAAAAATCAAGTTCGAGACGATAAGCATATTCAGAACGGCTTGAACAATGGAAACGACTGACATCAACGTTGAGAAGCCTCTGGCGGCAGAAATTCCCGCCAGCGAGATGAGTCATTCCCTTATGGCGCTCATCCAGACTCACGCCAAACCTGACAAGCCCCCGGCCGATACTATGAGTCAGTTGGCTGAAGGCCTTGAATCCACGATCCAGCAGCGGGAACGGTTTCACGAGGCAGACCGCACACACTCTCGCAGCATTTCAGAAATGCTGCTTGCAATAGGACAACTGCTTGAACTGTTGCACGACAAACTGGTCGACAATCAAACTCCGCAGTCGATTCAAGTCTCACCTGAAATAATTGAAGAGATCCAACAGATCATCGGGGACAGTGAAGAACGCCAATTTAACACGATCGAGGCTGCCCTCAAGCAGTTGGAATCTGAGCGAAAGTCTCACGAAGCCGAGCGAATGATCCACATGGAATCACTCCAGGTTCAGGCACAAATCGAGGTGAACAGACTCCTGCGCATCATGTGGATCGGCACAGGTTTTGCTGCAACCGGAGCTGGCACCGCTCTTTTCCTTATGCGTAATTGATACCCTCGTAAGAATGGCTCGCGTTTATTCTTCAGAACCCCGTAACGTCCCTCAGGTCGACACAAAACTCCGCAAGATCGTCACCCAGATCCCCGCACCGGGATCGATCAAAACTATCGAGACTCTCTGCCGCAATGAGCCCATTGCGATGCAAGGCCAACCACCTGTAGTCTGGGACCACGCCGAAGGCTTCCAGGTTTACGACAAATGGGGCAACTGTTGGATCGACTGGTCCAGCGGCGTCCTCATCACCAATGCAGGGCACGGGCGCAAAGAAATCATCGACGCGATCGTTCACCAGGCCCAGTCCAAGCTCCTCACCAACTACTGCTTCCCCAGCGAGATCCGCGCTCAACTTACCCAGCGCCTGATCGACCTGTTGCCCGAACCCCTCAAGAAGGTCTTCCTGCTCACTACTGGCTCTGAAACCGTAGAGTGCGCGATCAAACTTTCCCGCGCCCATGCCGTCAAACACCACGGCAAAGAAAAGAACATCATCGTCAGCTATGAGAAGGCCTTCCACGGCCGCACGATGGGTAGCCAGCAGGCAGGCGGCATCCCGGCATTGAAGGAATGGATCGTCAACCTCGACCCCGGCTTCGTGCAAGTGCCCTTCCCCGATGGCTTCCGCACCACCGACACCAGCTTCGAATATTTCCTGGCCAGTCTCGATCAGCAAGGCGTTAAGCCCAGCCAGATTGCCGGTGTCATCCTTGAAACTTATCAAGGCGGCAGCGCAAGCTTCGCCCCTGTCAACTACATGCAAAAGATGTACGCCTGGACTCGCGAGCACGACATCGTCCTCACCTGCGACGAAGTGCAGGCAGGCTTTGGCCGCACCGGCAAGCTCTGGGGCTTTGAACATTACGAGATCGTCCCAGACCTTACCACCTGGGGCAAAGGGGTCACAAGTTCTCTGCCGCTGGCCTTCGTCGCCGGCCGTCCCGACCTGATGGACCTCTTCCCCCGGGGCAGCATGACCAGCACCCACACCGGCAACCCCGTCTGTTGCGCTGCGGCGCTAGCCTCCATCGACCTTGTCATCAACGAAGGTCTGGTCGAACAATCCAGGAGCATGGGCGACCTGCTGCTGGACCGCCTCAATTCTCTGCAAGAGAAGTACCCCGACGTGATCGCCTGCGTCGACGGAAAAGGCCTGGTTGCCGGCATGGCCTGCGTCAAGCCTGGCACTCTCGATCCCGATCCCGACCTCGCCTTTCAGATCGTCAACAGCATGATGGAAAAAGGCGTTCTGCTCTTCTCGCCGGTCGGATTTGGTGGGGCGACGATCAAGATCTGCCCACCGCTCTGCATTACCGAAGAAGCCCTGCTCGAATCGACAGCCGTGCTCTCGGAATGCTTCGCTGAAGCGCTGGTCGCAAAATGAGAATGCACGTCACCGTCATTGGCGGCGGCATGATCGTTCACGATCAGATCCTCCCGTCGCTCTACCAATTGCGGCGCAAGGGTCTGGTGGGCAACATCACGATTTGCGCGCGCAACAAGGCGACGCTCGACACACTGGCCGCCAATGAACGCGTCGCCAAAGCCTTTCCCGGGGAAAGCTTCACGGCCACAACCGCCCCTTATAAAGACGTCC
>CAZZGS010000607.1:0-3462 GCA_964653845.1 uncultured Bryobacter sp. | reverse complement strand
TTGACAAGACCGGAACGCTGACAGAAGGCAAACCGAAGCTGGTCAGTGTTCAACCTGGCTCCGGGTTCGACGAAGCTGAGTTGCTGCGTCTTGCAGCCAGCCTTGAGCGTGGAAGCGAGCATCCTCTAGCTGCGGCGATTGTTGCCGGAGCGGAGGAGCGCAAGATTCAGCTTTCTTCGATAGAGGCATTCGAGTCGGTGACTGGCAAGGGCGTCAAGGCACGCGTTGACGGCAAGGTTGTGGCATTGGGAAACAGGAAGCTGATGGATGACGCGGGCGTAGCAGTGGAACCGCTTTCGGCAGCTGCGGAGGTATTACGCGCAGACGGGCAGACGGTGATGTTCGTTGCCGTCGACGGTAAGGCAGCTGGCCTGCTGGGGGTGGCAGACCCCATCAAGGAGACGACGCTCGAAGCCATCCGCCAACTGCGCGAGGAAGAAATTCGGGTCGTGATGTTGACAGGAGATAGTCGCACCACAGCCGAGGCGGTTGCGCGCAAGCTGGGCATCGACGAGGTAATCGCCGAAGTGATGCCGGAAGATAAGAGCAAGCAGATCAAACAGCTTCAGGAGCAGGGACTTTTCGTGGCGATGGCAGGTGACGGGATCAACGATGCTCCGGCGCTGGCTCAAGCCCAAGTGGGCATCGCCATGGGAACCGGAACCGACGTCGCAATGCAAAGCGCCGGCGTCACGCTGGTCAAAGGCGACCTGCGTGGCATCCTTCGCGCCAGGCTATTGAGTCAAGCCACGATGGCAAACATCAAAGAGAATCTTTTCTTTGCATTCATCTACAACGCTCTGGGAGTGCCGATCGCCGCAGGTGTGCTCTACCCGTTCTTCGGGTTGCTGCTGAGCCCTATGATCGCAGCGGCGGCAATGAGCTTCAGTTCAGTTTCGGTGGTATTGAATGCCTTGCGCCTCAGAAGGGTACAGATCTAAGTATTGGCGTAGGCTGTACCCTTGGGGTGGACCCGTTTGCTCCGCCGTGTAGCGATGGGGTCAGCGCCAGACGCTTATCCAGATTGCCGGTACGGAATCGCCTGCCCATGGCAATATGTTACGGCCATAAGATCCGGCCCTTTCTTGAGCCTGGGTTCAACCTTGAGGGCGGGCCGTACCCAGACACTGGAGGCTTAAGTCTGAATAAAGTGGTGAGAGTCTTCTCTAGCGCCAGCGTACATTTAGGCCTTCTTCTTTGTCGTTTTCGCTGACTTCTCGAAGGCTCCTTCTTTCGGTGCCCCGGCGCTCCCCGGATCCTTCATCTTTTCGCCGGAACCCTTGGCGATTCGTTTCTTCTTAGCCGCGATATTCGCGTAGAGGCCCTTTTTTGCTGATTTGGTTGCCATGTAACCTTCATAGCAATTCGGAAGCCGTTCGACGAGCTTCGCGCAGAGTGAGGTTGCCCATCGTCCGACGGTGGCAACAGTTGGCTGTTAGGCGTGGGAAGAGATTATATTGCACCTTTGCTTGGCTGATTCGGCCTGAGCAGTTTGGATTTTAGAGTCTGCGATCTTAGGCCCTAGATCGATTTCCAAAGTAATTGGATATTAATAAGCCCTTGCACTTTCGCCACACTCTAGAGTATGGAAAGGCGATTTCTCAACCTTCTTACCGGGAGTAAAGAATCTGCCCATTCAAAATTAAGGACATCAATAAACAACATGGCACATGATATTGTCGATACCGCCGTAGCCGCTGGTGGCTTCTCTACTCTTGCAGCCGCCCTTGGCGCTGCCGGCCTAGTGGAAACTCTCAAGAGCGCTGGCCCTTTTACCGTCTTTGCCCCCACTGATGAAGCTTTCGCCAAGCTCCCCGAGGGTACAGTCGATTCGCTTCTGTTACCCGAAAACCTTGAGAAGCTCAAGGCGATCCTTACCTACCACGTGGTTTCTGGGTCGGTGATGGCCAACGAAGTTATGACCATGCATTCCGCTACGACCGTTAATGGTGCCGACGTGGCCATTAAAGTGGCAGATGGCAAGGTTCACATTAACTCTTCTGTTGTCACCACTGCTGACATTGCCTGCACCAATGGCGTTATTCACGTCGTCGATGCAGTTTTAATGCCGGCTTAGTTTTTGGCTGGGCTTGCCTCGAGCAAGCCCAACGCACTTCCAGAACAAATCCTCTGTATAGCTTTCTACCCACTTATTACCCTCCGCTGAGGCCTACCCCCGTAAATAATAATTATTATGCAGCCACCGCTAAACCCCGGTTGCATTCGCGCCTCTTCCACCTCGTTTCATTCCCGCTAAACTTCGATCTTCACTTATGAGCACTTAAGCGATTGAATTTGATTTCTCGCTGGTGAGGGCGGTCAGACTCTCAGGCTGACTCCCTTGGTCGCTACTTTTACTTTACCCACAACAGTACGCCGTCTATTGGACATTTCAATTTGGCGCTGACGGTGAATTGCAATCATGGGAAGTTCGTGTTCGTGTGCTCCCATTACACTGGTTTCGTGTTGAAGAATGTAACCGTTACTTTGACTGAAGACTTGGCCTTGTGAGCGGAATTTGCGCAAGAAACAGTTGGCGGAGCAGTGGCTTGATCGAGCTTTGGAAGAACAGCGTTCAAGATGCAGTTGGCAGGTTTTGCATGAGTTTTAGGTGAATGCGACGAGGAAACTTGGGGCGCAGCCGGAGGCAGTTCGTGAGTTGGTGCGGATTTATCAGGTCTGGCAGCCTCTGGAGGATGAGGCTCAGGTGAATTGTTTGGATGGATTGATTCTCGCAGCGGCAGAGCGAATGGGTTGTACGGCCCTTTTAAGTGAAATGTCTTCGGGATTGCGGTATTTTCACACTCTGGCAAATAAATGTTACGAGGCGTTTTTAGATTGAAATCAGTTCTAATACAAACCGGGCTGGCTGATTCCTATATGATGTTGAGCGCTATGATGCGCTTTTCGTTCGTTCTTCTTTTGAGTTGCGGGTTTTGTTTTGGAGAGGATTACTTTCCGAAGCCAGATGCCCAGGGTGGGTGGCGGACGCTGCGGGATGCGGCCAAGATTCGCAACACGACTGGCATTGGTGTAGCGAAGCTCGATGAGGCTTTTGCTTATGTCGAGAAGACTAGCCAGCATGGAGGGTTGCTTGTTGTGCGGCATGGGCGGCTGGTTTATGAGAAGTATTTTGGGCGAGGGAACCGGGAGGCGCTGCCTGAGTTGGCCTCCTGCGGGAAGGCCTTTACCAGCGTTGCCGTTGGGATGATGATGCAGGATAAGCCGGAGTTGTTTGCGAAGGGGCTGGATGAAAAGGTTTATACGCCGAAGTTTTTGCCGGCGGAGATTTTCCCATTGGATGATCCTCGGAAGGGGGAGATTACGTTGGGGCAGGTGCTTGCCATGTCTGCCGGGATTCGGGGTACCAATCCGGTTTATGTGAAGGGAGTGAAGAAGGATTGGGCTGAGCCTACGATCGATAATGGGCCCTGGTCTACTACGGATGATTTTGCCTTGAAG
>CAZZGS010000606.1:0-3464 GCA_964653845.1 uncultured Bryobacter sp. | reverse complement strand
CGCGCTTCCATGGCATGGAAGAGGTCAACGGTTCGAACCCGTTCAGGTCCACCAAATTTCTCCCCTTCCTGTTTTATCCCCCCCTCCAAATTTAAGTGCATGTTAGGCTTGCGTTCATGCGAGTCGTGTTTCTGGAAGTAGACACCGAGAGTCAATGGGCTATGGCATCCTTGGGGCCAGCTTTCTTGGCTGCTTTTCTGCGTGAGAATGGCCATGAAGCAATACTGGTTCGTGCCTTAATTGAAATGCCGGACCAGGAAGTCTTGCGTCTGGTTCGAGAGGCAGAACCCGGCCTGATTGGTGTTTCAATGACGACTCGGCAGTGGTTGCGCGCCAGACACCTGGTGGGGATGATTCGCCAGCATCTGGACGTACCGATTGTCGCCGGAGGGCTGCATGCAACCTTCTCGCCCGAGGGAGTCCTGGCTGCCCCTGGATTCGACTATGCCGGGCTTGGAGAGTGCGAAGAAGCCCTGCTCGATCTCGTCAATGCCCTTGAGGCGAAAAAGTCCGCACACGGTATCGCGAATATCTGGGTACGTGGAGGTTTTCGGCCAGTGCTTCGCCCTCCGGTAGAACCGCTGGATCGCCTTCCTTTCGCAGCTCGAGACATGCTCGAAGAACCACGTGGTACGGTTCAGGTTTCAACCCAACGTGGATGCCCATTCCCCTGCACCTACTGCGGGGCACGGATGTTTAATGAACTCTATGAGGGCAACGGGGAATATGGCCGCCGACGTTCTCATGAAAATGTACTCAGTGAGTTACGCGGATTGAGAGACCAGGGCCGCCTGAGCTACGTAATTTTTCTTGATGACACCTTCACGATCCATCATCCGTGGGTGAAGGAATTCTGCCGCTTATACAAGGAGGAATTCCGGGTACCGTTCTGCCTTCATGCCAGGGTGGAAACGGTCACGGAACCGATGCTCAAGATGCTCGCCGATGCAGGCTGCCAGCAGATCACCTATGGAGTTGAGAGTGGCAGTGAACGGGTACGACGTGAGGTAATGAAGCGCCCGGTAACCAACCAGCGCTTTCGCGATGTTTTTCGCTGGACGCGTGAGGCCGGTATCTTTGTAATCGCAAACTACATGCTGGGGCTTCCTGGCGAGACCAGAGGGGAGTTGAACGAGACCTACGAGTTGGCTGAAGAGCTCAACAGCTTCGACTTCGGTTTCTTTGTCTTCTATCCTTACCCCGGTACGCATCTCTTTCAGACTTGCAGGGATAAGGGATATTTGCCAACAGACTATTTGAGCCGCCCGGCAAACCATCGCGAGACGATTCTAAGCTTGCCAGATCTGAAGCAGGCGGATATTGACGAAGTCTATGACAAGTTCACAGAGCTGAGGGTGAAGCGAGAGCGAGAGCGTTGGGGCGCACCAGTTTCAACAGCTGTGGCAGATCATGCCTACGTAGTCGCCCGCAACGGCTAGCCCTTCCGACGGAGCCTCGCAAAATAGACATCGTATTCGGTAGTGGAACGCTCATGCGTCTGGAGACGCCAAGTAACGTTGTCTTGATCAGCCTCGATAAAGAGCCCTGTATCGATACCGGCTTCATTGCCCGGTGAGAGAAATCGTTTCAATTCCGCACGCGAGGAGCCTTGATGCGGAGTAGAGCGTTGAGAGTGGCCACCGATCCAGGCAGCGGGCTCTGTCGCTCCCGCAGCCCAATCGAAGGGTGTACAAAGGATCGACTCCGACGAAGGCTTGGCGATGCGTCCCAGCTCAAAGAGCAGCCCAAGCGGAGACTGGACGCAATCGAGCATGTTCATGCAAATTGAGCCATCGAAGGTATTGGCGGCGAATGGCAGAATCGCAACATCGGCACACCAGAAACTAATCTGATCGACGGGGTAATCGGGAAGCACGTAGTCGTGGCTGTCAAAGACCAGGCCGACACGGCGCGAGCGGTAGCTTACCCTGCCGGTTCGACGAATTCGTTGGGCCATACGCAACATCGAGAAATTAAGGTCGAGGCCGACAACGAGGTTGCCGGTGGTCTTGGCCAGCTCAAAAGCGCCTCGTCCAAGGGAGCAACCGATATCGATCCAGACACCCTTTGGGGGACGAGCGAGAAGCTGCATTGCCGCGTCAAAAAGGATTGGATAGCTTGGCGTATTCTTTGCCCAATGCGAGTGGGCATAGATGGCATTGTTGCCCCGGTCCCGGTCTAAAGGGGAAGCGTGACCCGAGAGATCTCCGAGAAGCGATTCGATGAAGTCGCCTAAATCGTCGCGCCGAAGCACACCCAGTACCTGATTGTTTAGCCATGAAGAGGCATCGGCAAGCACAACGGGAATCCCATCGATAATCGGATGTTCCCGCTGGCAAATGCGGTTTGAGCAAATCAGCGAACCCTCAAGGATCTCGCCATTATCTTCTTTGGCGTTCTGGCCAATTGAGAGAAAACTTTCTATCCCGCGACTCAGGCGGCAAAGCGGGCAGACAGGGCGAAGTTGTTCGAAGTGATGTAGAAACACGGCGGGCTATCCGCCAATGATGACGTTTACTGAACAGGGAGGGATGATCTTACCCGTTGGGCAGGGAATTGGCCCGACACAACCGGGAAAGCTCACCATGTCTCCCAGGCGGGCAGCGGGCTTGCCGCCGGTAAACACACTCATTGATCCCATAGCGATCATTCCCGGCCCCCCCGGTACGCAACCTGGCATGATACAGGGCAAGGTTTGGCTAAAGACTACTGCGGCAGGGAGATTATTGATCAAAACGGTAGGAACAACAGCCGGAATGATCTGGATTGGTATGGGCGGATGTGGCAAGGGTGTCGGCGTCGGTGCCGGCGGATGAATTGGGGCATGGCAATGGGGCCAGTCATGCATCACGTTATCGGTCATTCGTGCGGCGGGAGGCATATTAGTTTAAGTAAATTTTCTCGCCCTTGACAATGACATCGCCATTGGCATTCACACGGACGTCGGCTTGTCCGCTCAACTGCATTGTCGAATCGGAATGAAGGTCAACACTCTCGGTTGCCCGTACTTCGAAATTCTTGCATTCGACGTTTACAGATTCGGAAGCTTTGAGCGAGATCCGGACGCTTTCCATTTGAAGAATCGGGCCGTCTGGAGTGAGTTTGACCCGGAGTTCAAGCTGCCCTTCAGCCCCGCGAATTTCAACAAGATCGTGGTCTTCGGCGGGCGTAACAGTGAGGGTCTTGGCATTCTGCAGGTTGAAAGTATGTGCTGCCATAACGAGCGAATCCTCCTTCGCCGAAGGTTATCACGAATCAGATACCAAAGCTCATGAGGACCCGATGATTGCCCCAATAGAGAATGGGCGCTGGCTCGGATGGCAGCTCGAGTGCAGACATGAATTCCTCAAAGTGGACTCGGCCGGACACCTGCTGCCAGGCGATCGCACAAATTCCTCTCGTGGAGCGACATCTGGCGCACAATTTTTGGCCACGACTCGATAATGGCGAAGTATCCGATGGGG
>CAZZGS010000605.1:0-3473 GCA_964653845.1 uncultured Bryobacter sp. | reverse complement strand
CTTCTCTGGCGGCACCCGGGGACTTCGCGCTGGCCTCGCCGCTCTCCTTCCCAGCACCCCGCGTTCGTGGGCCTCTTCGTTCCTGACAGCTTCGTTCCACGTGAGGGTGTTGAAGGTTCCGGGGTCTTTTTTCCATTTTTCGCTAAACCTTGTTCTAGCTCGGCCGATACCCAACTCACAAGGTCGGTTGGAGACCTTTAACTCCAACAGGGAATCGGTGGATGCCCACATACAAATTCCACCTCGCGGCAAGGATGCCGTTAAATAAAATACGCCCCAAAAAGGGGTGACTCAAGGAAGGGTCAGTTATATGGTAATTAATACGAACACGTCGGCTCAGAGCAGCGCTCGCATGCTCTCAGAATCAAGCTCCAAGCTGGCGAAGTCACTCGCACGTCTGTCTTCCGGGTCGAGGCTTATTTCGCCCGAAGATGACGCTGCCGGAGCCGCGGTTTCTCTGCGGTTTGATGCCCAGATCAACCGAATCAATGCAACTAGTAGCAACGTTGGCAACGCCGTGTCACTCACCCAGACCCAAGACGGCTTTCTTCAGAAGGTCGGCAAGGCGCTGGACCGGATGAGCGAGTTGACGGTCTTGTCACAAGACGTCACCAAGTCCAATGCCGATCGCACGCTGTATAATTCCGAGTTTTCCACGCTCGGTGCTTATATCACCGACATCGCCTCGAAGGACTTCAATGGCGTCAGTTTGTTTACTGCCACTGCGCTTGCCGTCACGACGGACAGCGATGGAACCACGTTCTCGATGTCGGGGATTAACCTCGGCGCTTCCGGCTATACCACGGCTACCGCGTCGAATGTGTCGAGTGCCTCCGGTGCCGCCACCGCATTGACCAACGTCAAAGCTGCAATCGTTCAGCTCACCACAGATCGTTCCACGATCGGAGCAAGCCTGCAACGGCTGAACCTGACCAACGAACATCTAGGAGTGCTGAAAGACAACCTCTCGGCTGCCAATAGTCGCATCAAAGATGTGGACGTGGCGTACGAAAGCACTCAGTTCGCAAAGTACAACATCTTGGTACAATCGGGTACGGCGATGCTGGCCCAGGCGAACCAGAATCCTCAATCGGCGCTTCGCCTCCTCCAATAAGCAAAGTTGGAACCCTCATCCCGGATCGCCCTACGCGGTCCGGGATTTTTTTATTTAGAGCCGGTTCTAAAACTGGCTCTTAAGTCCGCAGCCAACTTGCCGATAGTGAGTCCGTGAGGTTCTTCATTCTGGGATGTGCGGTTGCGTTGCTGGCGACGGGTTGCTCCACCGCCCATTTCCCGGAGTTAGGACCGCGCTACGCCCCACAGAACTTGCATTCCGTAGCGGCCATGCCCAAAACCGTCCGACGGGTCGCGCTGCTCCCCATTGTTGCGCAGCACAACGACAGATCTCTGGTTTCTGGTGCCAATTCGCTTACGGCCGTGGTCGATACCGAATTGCGCAAGAGCATGATGTTCGAGGTCGTGAACGTCTCGGAGCGGCAGTTGCTGGAGTGGACCGGCCGATCCGCCTGGAACGTCGAAAATCCGCTGCCCCAGGATTTCTTTGTCCGAGTGTGTGAGGAGACCGGCTGCGATGCCGTACTCTTTCCTTCCCTGACCGCGTATCGGCCCTATCCACCACTCGCGATCGGATTCAATCTGCGACTGGTGGCCAACCTCGATTTGCTCACCCTTTGGGCAATCGATGAGGTGATCGACGCCGGAGCGGCTCCGGTAGGCCGCTCAGCGCGCGATTATGGCCGCTATCAACTTTTAGTTCGGGAAGGGGATGAGGGCGCAATCCTCCAATCCCCCCTGCGCTTCGCCAATTTTGTCTCAGCCACGCTCTTCGCCACGTTACCTCCGCGCGAAAAATCCCTTGAGCAATCGCCAAAACCGACGATGACAGTGGCGGAAGGAAAAAAATAAGCCCATGCAAATTGACCCCGCCAATAGCTTGCCGCCGCGTCGGGAAAGCCTGCGACGGGTAACCGCCCCTACTACCGAAAAACGGGACGAAGTTGCCTTCACGGAATTGAAAGCTCTCGACCAAAAATTGCACGAGACTCCAGAGGTACGCCCAGATGCAGTCGCCCGGGCGCGTTCCCTCGTCGAGAAGCCGGAATATCCACCCGAAAAAACCATCCAGAGAATCGCCATCCTACTGGCCGCCCAACTCGAGCCGGAAAGCGAATGAAACTATCTCGTCGGGCCAAATCATCTCCGCTGCCACTGGGCGGTCTACATTAATGAACTACCTCAAGCCTTGGCAATCTTATCAGCAGGTCTCCACGAAGACAGCGTCACCAGGCCTCTTGGTGGTCATGCTATATGATGGCGCCATCAGTTTCCTGGAACGCGCACTGACCGGATTCGACTTTGAAGACCCGCTCGAATTCAACGCCACTATTAACAACAATGTGTTGCGCGCTCAGCAAATTTTAACCGAGCTGAATAGTTCCCTCGACATGAAACGGGGCGGTGAGATTTCCGTCACGCTACGCCGCCTCTATTACTACATGGATGCCCGACTGACCCAGAGCAATCTCACCAAGACACGCTCGGGTATCGACGAAGCCATCCGCCATTTAACGGTGCTACGCGATGCCTGGCGCGAAATGGTGGCGGGTGCGGGCCAGGACCACGCCAGTTCCGGAATGAGTCTCTCGACCTGTGTATAACCCATGAATCCGCGCGAAATGGAGCAGATTTGTGGTGAATGGCGCCAACTAACCGAGGCCGAAGGACGGGCCATCGCCGCTAGCGATTGGGCGGAGGTGGACCGTCACCAACAGGAAAAGCAGAAGCTCCAGGGCCGACTGGGCCGAGTCTTGGAATCCCGAAGAAAACCAGGCTTCAGTTTGGGCAATCCCCCCGTCAAATATGAGAGTACACTCCCTCCCCTCATCGCCAGCCTCATCTCTCTCGAAAAGGCCAACGCGCAACTGCTCGTCGTTTGCCGCGAGGAGGCCCGGGCTAAATTGGCCGAGTGCAATCGGGCTTCTGGTATCCTTCGCGATCTCAATCGGACGTACGGCACTTCCGCGATCGGTCACTGGACGAGTTACTCCTAAGTTAGAATTGAACCGCACCGAAATCCCCCGGGGGCGTCTGGCATCCTTATGAGCGAATCCGAAAAGCAAAGCGGCAATATCCTCATCGTCGACGATGACGAAAGCATTCTGTCCACTTTGCGCGCAACCCTGCGGCGCGAAGGCTACGAAGTCACTACGCTGTCGGATCCATTGGCCGCACTACCGCTTTTAAAACAAAGGGAATTCGCGGTCATTCTATCGGATCAACAAATGCCGAACCTAACCGGCCCGGAACTGCTGGCCCAGGCCCAGATACTTCAACCAGACGCTACTCGTATCCTGATCACAGGGATCGTTAATCTCAATACGATCGTTGACTCGATCAACGAACGGTGTCTGCGGTTTTAATTGAATGCGGTGACCCAGTGTAATGCTAACGAG
>CAZZGS010000604.1:0-3475 GCA_964653845.1 uncultured Bryobacter sp. | reverse complement strand
GTTTGACTCTCAACTCTTGAAGGGGGGCAGCCCATGCCCCATAGGCCATCGCTAGCAGGGCAGAATTACTTCTTCGCAACACAAGCGAGCTGTACTTGGTAGAGTTATTACCGATGCCGCAATTAGAAGGGGAACGGATGCAGTGCATGGAAGTTTGGAGCGGGAGCCAACTTACTGCGCAGGGTGTCGCCTTTGGCGGGTTGGATGTTTGGGTGACCAGTAGGCCCCACGGTGGTGCGCACGAGGGCGGCGACGTTTACTATGCCTCCAGTTGTGCTACCGGACGGATTAGCCGGTTGCTGCTCGCCGATGTGGCTGGTCACGGCGATTCGGTTGCCGGGACGGCGACTGGGCTGCGAACGCTAATGCGGCAGTTTGTGAACCGGTTGGACCAAACCGAATTTGTGCGTCTTCTGAATCAGCGGTTTGGGACGCTGCCTGCCCAGGGAGCTTATGCTACTGCGGTGGTGTCTACTTACTTTGCGCCGAGCCGGCGCTTCTCAGTTTGCAATGCCGGACATCCCCGGCCTTTGTGGTTTCGAGCCAAGGATCAGACCTGGGAGTTTCTGGGGCATGAGGGGGTCAGCGAGAGGCCGGGGCCCAGCAACATTCCGCTCGGCTTGTTTTCGATGTCAGATTATGACCAGTTTGATGTGGAACTGATGGCTGGTGATTGTGTCGTGAAGTATTCCGATGCACTGATCGAGTGTTGCGATGCCACCGGAGAGATGTTGGGTGAATCTGGGGTGCTGCGGATTGTTCGAGAGTTAGCGGAAGCGGATCCGCAGCGCTTGTCCGAACGCTTGCTGCATGAAATCGAAGAGCACTATCCCAATAGTCTTTCGGCTGATGATGTGACGGTGATGGTGGTGCGAGCTAGCGGAAAAGAGGCTGAGGTCAATTGGTGGAACAGGGTGAAGGCCGGGGCTATCTTGCTGATCACGATAGGGAAGGGCGGCACGATACCCTGGCCCGAGTGGAGTGTGGCCACAGTTGGGGGATTCTTTATCCCGGCCCTGGGGCGGCGGAAGCGCGTGAAAGGGAGTTGATGCCGAATGTTGACTCTTGGTTGATGAGCTGACTTCTCATCAAGGCAGATAACCTCTAGCCCCAATAAAAGCTCTACTGATCAACCATGTTTGCTAAAAGCAACGAACCCGGAATCACTCGGCTAAACTCTGAGCAGCAGCAACTCAATGGTCAACACAAAAATATTCAAGATGCCCTTCGCCAGGGTCTACCCGCTTTACATCGCCAAGGTGGAAAGGAAAGGCCGTTCGAGACGAGAAGTTCATGCCATCATCGAGTGGCTCACCGGCTACGACGAAACCTCGCTCCAACAAAAAATCGCCAATAAAGTCGACTTCGAGACCTTCTTCGCCCACGCCCCGCAGATGAACCCGAACGTATCCAAAATCACCGGCTTGATCTGCGGCTATCGCGTAGAAGAGATCGAAGATAAGCTCATGCAACGGATCCGCTATCTGGACAAGCCGGTGGATGAATTGGCTAAGGGAAAGGCCATGGAAAAGATTCTGAGAAGCTAAGCAGGCGACGCCGCACGCTCTGCACCTTCCGCCTCCCCTTCAACCCGAAAGCAGGGCACTCTTACCTTCCCGCCTATCGAATCAGGAAAGGGCTAGCCTTGTTGCCCAAGCTTGCCCCGCCCGGTCCGCTATTTTTTCGCGCCAGCAGGAGTCTTAAGGAAGTAGAACGCCACCAACTTGTTGGAGCTGGACTTGGTATTCTTTGGCATCGCCAGCCCGAAAGCATCGCCTTGATTCCCTTGCGGATAAACTTCGACGAAATCGATGCCCGGCTCCCACCACTCAAACATCTTGCGCTGAAATGACTTTTCCGCCATCTGGTTCTGGACAGATTTGGAGATCGCGATCCAGGGAATCTCTCCCGAAACTTCGTAGTAATGCGCCGAGCTGATTGCATACTGGTCCCGAACGAAGGTCATTACCTCAGCGTCCAGTTTCTTGCTTTGCTCTGAGGCCGGAACCTCTTTCATGTACTCGAGCGGCTTGGCCTGAAAAACACTGCTTTCATCCACGGCGCACCCCGATGCCAGCATTGCCAGCGTCATTGTGACTGTTGCGTTTTGCCATGTCTTCATTTCTCCCTCTTCTTTTGGTTGTTAATTGCTCACTTGAAAGGCTTCTAGCCCGCCGGTAGTAACGAGACTTTGAAGCGAAATCGTGAGTGTGGCAGACGCCGTGTCCATACCTTCTCCTACGCCCATGTTGGTTCCCCATGGATTTCGTACGGTAACTCTCCAGTCTAGTCCGAGCTGCGTCAACGAAACTACGGTATAGACGTGGTTGTCAACTAGGCCATCTTGAGTAATAGGCAGATTAGCCAGCTTTTGCATCAAAGTGCGAGAATCCTTTTCAGGCACCGACCAAAGCGTAACACCTTTGCGTTGCGTCAATGCGGTCGAAATCTTTGCACCCAGCAGGGCCACCGAACCTGGCATGCCCAAAACCAGGTAGTACTTATAACGCACTTTGTCTCCAGTGCTTCCGGTGATTGCCATCATCGCATCTGAAGGCCAGCCGCCATTGGCGATCTTTGCATACCCTTCCCCAAGCCCATTCTTGGGATCGTTATCGAACATCTTGGCATATGCAGTTTCGATGACAGCAGGCCACACGCGTTCATATTTGAGAGTGTTATCGACATAACTGCCGCCTTGCCGATTCACGTTATCCTGCAACTCGGCCTGCGTGACCCAGATGTATTTGCAAACGCCCTTTAAGTCATAGAGCTTCACTCGAAACTGTTGTGAGCCGGAATCATAGTAAATGGCATCCTGGATCACTTTGGGGCTTTCCTGGGCCATCGCAGCTAGCGTGGCAACGAAGTAGCAATCCCCAAACGCATCCTGCTTGATATCGTTCGGCGAAGGCCCACCGTCATTATAAAGATTTTTGTCTGTAAAATTCGGTCCGGCGGGTTGTGGCTTCGGCTGGCCTGCCAGTAATTCGTTCAGCCGAACCAGCGTAAGGCCCTGCGGGTCGATTCGTCCATCTGGCGTGAGGCCAGCGTTCGCCAATTGGAACTTGGTGATAGCCCCGATCGTCTTGGGCCCGATCCATCCGTCTTCTTTGAGCTTGGGATCCGGGCCACCCTTGGCGGGAGGAATCTTGTTTAGCGATTGCTGAATCGCCAGAACATCGGCATTCTTGTTGAGTCCATTTTTTCCGACCGATGCTGAAATGTTAACCGCCATTCGGGCCTCCGCTTAATTAGCGCCATTCTAACAACGAACGGGCCATAAAAAACAAAATAGTGCGAACCACTGCCTTACCCCCAAACTCGCATCCGCACGCTCTCCCCCGCCAGCGGCAGCAACCTCCGCCTCACCCCAAACAAAGCGAGCCCCAACGCAAACACCAGGTCGTCATGAGCCCCCATCGTCTCAAATCTGGGCCCCCGCACACTCTGCACCTTCCGCATCCCCTTCAAC
>CAZZGS010000603.1:0-3480 GCA_964653845.1 uncultured Bryobacter sp. | reverse complement strand
GCCATGCTTTTGCGACCTGGCTCGCAACATTTGTTAGTTGGGGGAATCGGTTCTGGTAAATCGACAGAGTTGCGGTTGTTGACTCAAACGATCCTCCATGCCAAGGTTGGCGAATTCCCTCTCTACTTGGATGTTTCTCAACATGCAGATCTGAATCGCTCACAGCCCGGCGCCATTCTGCTTGCGATCGGTCGTGCACTGCGCCTTAGCGGGGATGTGGCTTTGGTTTCGTCAGATGAGGCTCAGGAAAGTTTCAGCAAAATTGAGGCTCTGGCTAGCGGCTATTGGGATTGGGTTCCCCCAAACAGTTACGATGATCGAGAACCTTCGGAAGAAGAAATAATGGGCTTTTCTCACGTACATCGTAAAGGTTTGATTACCCCACCAGTCAACCCAATTCTGGCCTCGGTGGAATCAATCTCTGTATTGCTTGCCAAGCTGATTCAGATGCTCTCAACCCAAGGCAAAGAATTAGTTGTTGTTCTAGACGGCATGGACAGACTTCTAGATCCCTTGGCTTATTGGGACTTCGTAGATCAAGATTTTGCTGCGCTGAGAAAATTGAAGATTTCGATTGTTTCTGCGGCCCCTCTCTCCCTTCTATATTCCAAAGGCCGAATTGTTCTTGACCATTTCGATTCTTTCCATCACATTCCCCCCATCGGACTGGACAAGTCTGGTTTGGAACTCTTGAAAAGGCTACTCACAAAACGAGAGATCGGTGAGCTTGTGCATCCTTCTCTTCTTGATCAAATATGCATTGGTTCCGGCGGTGTACTCCGAGATTTAATTTCCATTGTTCAAGATGCGGCACAGAACGCCTACATCGACAGTTGTGATTGGATAGATCAGATTCATGTGGAGCGTGCGGTACTTCAATTGGGTAACGCTTATAAGCTTGGGCTAAGCGGCCAAGAACGTGTCCGTTTGCAGCACATTCATCGGGGAGGGGCGTTTTCTCCCGCTTCAAAGCAAGATTTGGAGCTTCTCCTGCATCGACGTCTTTTGGAGCGAGGCGAATCCTACAGTATTCATCCTGCCCTGTTAGAGGCTCTCAAGGTCAAAAAGTGACCTCTCTGGAATCATTTTCGCCTTCTGATCTTGCAAGCATTCTTGATGAGGACCCTCCGTTCATCGCGTTGCTCGTTCATGATGTCGCAGAAGAAACTTTCCTCAAGGACCTAAGCTACGCGTTGGATCTAATTCCGAATTCAACATCTTTGATACTGACTAAGCCGTCCGAATCTGTCAGAGGCCTCATCGCCGAGATGGCTAAGTCTGCGCCGCAGTTCTACTGCATTGCCAACCTAAACGAATTTACGTCGACGCAATTCGAAGAACTTGACAAAGCTCGAAGCCAGTTTGTTGCAGAAAGAATCGCTCTGCTTGTGTTAAACGAGGTCGCAATGCATCGATTCTTGTCTAGTGCTCCTAACTTGCTGAGTTTCATCGGTGCAAAAATTTACAGTGCACTGCCTGATATCTGGACTCTGACAACGGAGCAAAAGTCGAATAGGTTGAGCAATCTCAGATCCTCATTCGGAATGTCGGACGAAGAACTTGTTGGGAGTGTTGAGGAATCCAAAATTGACCTCAGCCCCTCGGTAGTTGACTGGCTCATCTTGTTGGACCGGGGTGACCTCATTCCATGAATCGGATCGTGGCCATCGATCGTGCACGTCGGCATGAAAATTCGATTAATCAACAACTAGAAACTCTCTCTCTTCCACAGCCCGAGAGGTATCGTCAAGCGCTTCATAAATACATCCAATCCATTGATGACTCAAGGGCACTTCGTGCGAAGCCAGCTCGCTTGGAGTGCAACAAATCTAAAGGTAATTTCGAGATCTCTCAGGGGCCGCCTATTTTGAAGCCTGATTCTGTAGGCCAATTGATTTTCAAGAACAACACGCAACTTGCGTTCACTTTGACACTCAGGGACACTGGCTCGGCGTCGATACTTGTGGCCGCTTCATATAGTTTGCAGCTTCCCGAATATCAAACAGCAGTTTCGACATTCCGTCCCGGCTTCTTCAGAATTCATTTGGAGGCCCAAACTCCGTTGGATCCTCTGCAAAAGTCTCGATCTCACTTCCACCCCGGTTTACAGCACATCCACATTCCCTTTCCCATCATGGAACCGCTGGCAGTTCTAAATTTCCTGATCTTTGAAGTCATGAAGAATTACACGCAATAGGTATCAATCCCCAAATGCTCTCCACTCGCCTCAACGCCCTCGACGCCTTCCGCGGCCTCACCATCTTCCTGATGGTGCTGGTCAATACCCCCGGCGATCACGATCATGTCTACGGCCCGCTCCGCCACGCCGAGTGGCATGGCTGGACCATCACCGATGCAGTCTTCCCCAGCTTCGTCTGGATCGTCGGCGTCGCCATCACTCTTTCGCTGGGCCGCAAGCTCGAACAAAACGTCCTCAAGCAAACCCTCTACAACGACATCTTTCGTCGCTCTCTCATCCTCTTCACCCTCGGCCTTTTCCTCTACGCTTTCCCCACCTTCCCGCTCGGCACCTTCCGCATCCTCGGCGTCCTGCAACGAATCGCGATTTGTTACTGCATCACCAGTCTGCTTTTCATTCACACCTCAATTCGCGGCCAGATCATAGCCATCGCAGGCCTCCTCCTAAGCTACGCCCTCATTATGAATTTCATCCCCGCCCCCGGCTTTGCCCCCGGCGACCTTTCCGTGGAGGGCAACGTGGCCCACTACATCGACCGCATTATTCTAGGCACACACAACTACACACAAACCAAAACCTGGGATCCCGAAGGCATCCTCTCTACCCTCCCATCCATAGCCACCTGTCTCCTCGGTGTCCTCGCCGGTCACATCCTCAAGACTGCCTGGCACATCAACGACCGCACTCAGCGCCTGATCCTGATCGGCGCTGGCCTGGCCGCCTCCGGCCTGATGCTCAACACCTGGATGCCGATCAACAAAAAGCTCTGGACCTCATCCTTCACCCTCTTCATGGCCGGTGCTGATTTCATCGTCCTCGGTGCCATGCTTTGGGCTATCGATGGCCGCAAGATCGTCGCCCCCTTCCGCCCTGCAATGATCATGGGCATGAACGCAATCGCAGTCTACCTCTCAAGCGAATTCCTGATCACGATCCTTGATATCACCCACTGGAAAGAAGCGATCTACAACGCAGTCTTCGCCCCGCTGGCCTCACCCATCAACGCCAGCTTCCTCTTCGCTCTCACCTACTCGTTGCTTCATCTCCTGCTTGCCTATATCCTCTACCGGCGTAACTGGTTCCTCAAAGTTTGACCGCGCAATCTGGCGCGGATTGTGATTTACTTTCAAGATGAATCGCCGCACTCTGCTCTGCTCTCTGCTTGGTGTCCCCGCGTTGGTCGGCCTCCCCAGGCTCACCATCAAAGACGTCAAGGTAATCACTACCTCAGCGGGGGCGAACTACCGCTGGGTCTTCCTCAAGATCATCACCTCCGAGCC
>CAZZGS010000602.1:0-3500 GCA_964653845.1 uncultured Bryobacter sp. | reverse complement strand
TAGAGAGGTGTTTTCATGAGCGTTCCGACCTTGCAGCAACTCCGGCCGGTTGCCACCCCTCATTCCATCTATCAGTATCAGTTTGTCGCCAACGGGGAAGAAGGATTGTCGTTGAACACAGTCAGCCTTTAAGACCATTTCTCGTTTATCAAAGGTAGCGAGCATAATTAGCAACGAACCACATGATGAGCAGGCCAACCCCCAGAGCACCTAATGCAGCCGCTGCTAAAGTTGCCCACCCACTCAGCGGCAATCGAAGGGGAGAAGAAGCCCTACCTGCCTCTTTGTCGGCGTATACCCGCCGAGCAATTCCCAATGTCATAGCAGTCATCGTGACAAGAAGTGGAATCGTGATACGCCCATTGAGCCGGTCCCAGAAATAGTCTTCTAGGGAAAGGCCTGCCCTCAGTCCAGTTAATGATCCTAAGGCTCCCCACACCCACGCTGTATAGGCCACCGCACGTGTTGTAGCCAAGGCGGCTACAGAAAACCCAATCGCAAGACCGGCGACAGGTGCAGCCAATACAATCCCATACAGCAAGTGTGGATGCCGCAGCTCAACCATCGCAACTCCTGTAGAGACAAAAAAGCTCAATACAAGATCAGCAAGATTATGATAAAGAGCGAAAACATTCATCAACGTAAAAACAAACAAACAACCCATGGCAAAGGTAAGTCTCGCATCAAAAAGCTGACACCGAGTCGCAGGTTGGGAGAAAGAAAACTCCTCGCACCCACCCATTACATCACTACCGCCAAACGCTGGTCCGCCAATAACTGCTACAACACCGCCTAAAACGAGAATCCACAAAGGGTGCGCAACTAGAGGAAGCAACCACACTGCTGCAAGCCACAAAAGCAGGAAACCAAGAATTAGTCGGGAGTGCGAGAACCACTCGCCCCAAAATAAGCCAAACCAGAAAGGGCGCTTGGCATTAAGCCCAGAACTCAATCGAAGCGAACCGACAGAATCTTGCACAAGCCGCAATTCAGGAAATTCTTTATCGCTCATGAGCTTAATCGGAAGAATTACGCAATTTCGGCATCGAAAATCGGCTTGTGACGAATAAAAATCACATTCCTTTAGTATTTCATGCCTCTTATTTAAACACCAATTAACGAATCGGAGACAAGATCACATCGGAATAAAACTCCCAGGGATACTCTGAACCCGGAGGACCTTCTCCCAGCGCTCCCGGACGAAAAACACGCCTTTTCGTAACAGCGCCGTCTCGTAATGCTCGAAAGGTTTGCCCCTCGTACTCCAAATACCGTTTGAAGTAGGGCACCACCGCGTTGATTGGCACACGAACACCGTGAAGTTGGCATACGGCCATTCCAGTCTCCGAACCAGTTGCCATCAAACGAAGCCAAGCAGCCCGACGCCACGAAAGCGGATGTAGGTAAGAGAAGGGTTCGGTTTCTTCAACTTCCGCCAGTTCCGCCGTCCAGGAGCCAGATTCAGGATCACGAAGATCACTCTGATCAGCCCAGGGTTCCTGCGAGGCACTCGCCAAATTTCCCCAGAAGAGATGATTGGTAGTGATTGTCCGGTCAAAGGCAGGATCAGATGGGCAAATAAACTGATTCCAGTTCCTTTCCCTCGGCAAATGCCGTACAACCCGGGATAAGCTTCGAGGACGTTTACCTAGGTCTGCAGTGTATAGCTCAATACCCTGAACTGTATCCTTTAGTGTTCGAACACAGGTTGCTTGCTGAGACCCGACACGAACATTATGTATGGCTGAAATTAGTAATGTGGCCAGCACACCTAAAACAGCAATTAAGGTCACCAGTTCTACCAGGGTGAAGGCGCACTTAACGCTAAAAAGAAACTTTCCGAAAATTTCTGAATTCGGTAATTTTTTCCCACTTCGGATTTTCATTTATGAGCAAACCAGAGACACAAAAAAATTAAATTCATCCCTGAAAGCGGTTGCCATCGTTTAAATGGATACGAAAAAATTTACTTGAGTTTCCTCCGAATCCCGATGATTTAAAAATAAAATTTTAACCGCAACGAAGCTGTTTTTTAGACCGAACCAAAAACGACTTCATCAAGTGTTAAGGATAAAAACATTTCTTCCAGGCTAAGTGGAAATATATTCACACGCGCTCCAACCAAGGAGCGTATGCCAATCATTTGGGAATCATCGGTTATTCGGGCTAAAGCTGTAACTACAGGACCGAAGGTTTGCGAACGAAGCGCTCCTGGAATTTCAAATCCGTTAGGAGGCCGATCCTCAGTAAACACTACTTGAACCTTGCGCATTGTTCTTTGCCAATCATCAACCGCACCTTCGGCTATTATTCGACCATGATCCATTATTCCAACGTGGGTTGCAAGACGTTCCAAGTCTCCGAGAAAGTGGGTTGACAATAATATCGTGCAACCATCCCCGTTTAGTAGGGCATCAATAATAGCTTGGTTTAGTTCACGGCGGGCAATTGGATCCAAACCAGCGGCAGGTTCATCAAGAAGGAGCACCTCAGGTCGGGTCGCTAGTGCTAATGCAATCGCAGCGAGCCGTTGTTTTCCTACAGACATCTTTGATATGGAGTCGACCCGAGATAACTCCCAGCGATGAACCATTTGCACTAACAAATCAGAATCCCAACTTTCATAAAAGTACGCCAAATAACGAACCAAGTCATTCATTGTCATCCAATCGGGCAATTGCTGGCTTTGTGAAAGGTAAGCAACACGCTGCCTCTGATGCCGAGAAGCCTCACTCAAATTGAACCCTAACACATATGACTGGCCGTGATCTGGACGTAACAGACCCATCAAAATCCGTAAAACAGTAGTCTTTCCTGCGCCATTCCTTCCAATAAGACCATATACTTGGCCTTTCGCGATTCGCAGATTTAAATTGCTTAAGGCGATTGTACCATTGCGAAAGGCCTTAGACAGGGATCGGGCACTAATAACCGTTTCCATGGACAGCGCTCAATTGAGGTTTCCACCCACCACGGCGGTAAACATAATGGGGTCTCCATCAGTGCTCCGTTCAGGATCCAAGGCATTTAGTTCTTCACGAACAACGTTTATTACTTTCGGGGACGGTACATGTAACTGGCTTGCCTCAACAGCTAACTGTTTGGCCGATCTTCGCAACGCACCCTCTTGTTCGGCCTTTGTCAAATGGGTAGCAGCTTGGGCAATAAATGCGCCCTTCCCGTGCCGTTTTTCAATCACGCCTTCTCGCTCCAATTCGGTATAGGCCTTCACAACAGTCGTGGGGTTTACTGCTAAAGTTGCAGCTAGTTCACGAATCGAAGGAATCTGGTCCCCTGGCCGCAAAGTTCCACCAGCAACATAGTATTTGAACTGGTCCATCATCTGGCGGTACACGGGAACACCAGATCTATTATCAATTTGAAGATGTAGTTTTGGTGTCACGTTTCTTAATTTCGCATTGTCGATTTTAACCATCCATTTTGTCAAGACACTGTTTGTGGGTGTCAGCAGTTCTCATTTTGAGAGGGGCTTGAGTGCG
>CAZZGS010000601.1:0-3512 GCA_964653845.1 uncultured Bryobacter sp. | reverse complement strand
GGCCTCTACATTGGCTTGCGCCATGCGGATGTTTTCTACGTTGTAGGTTTTTGAATTTGCCTGGAGGTCGAACATGGCGACCTTGCCCGATTCCACTGCTGTGACGCGCTCGAAGGTCTTGGCAAGCGGGAGGCTAAAGAGCCCGACACCGGCGTAAAGATCAAGGACGTGTGAGCCACTAAGGTTGCGCACCGTGAGGTCTGCGAGGGCATCAACGAGGAAGCGGTTGACCTGGAAGAAGCTGCGATAGCTGACCTTCCAGTCGTAACCGGCACCCGGGTAGGTGATGGCGCCTGACTTGACGCCGGGAATTTCGTGCTCCAGCCAGTCAAAGAAATGCTTGGCGATGGGTGCGTTTGTGTCGACGACATTTAGCTGGACGTCAGTCTCGTTGGTGAAGACTTCGAGCGACTTGAGGAACTTGGGGAAGCGGTGATCCTTGGCGATCAGGTTAAGGACGCCGAGCACCTCATTGATCTTGGGTGAAGAAACCGGGCACTGATCCACCGGCACGAGTTTGTGGCTAGCGACTTCGAGGAAGCCGACCTTGCCGTCGTGGAAGTGGAACTGGGTGCGATTGCGGTAGCCGAGGGGCTCGCCGCTGATGGTCTGGATTTCGCGGTCTAGCTTGAGCTTGGCGCGGTCGAAGAGTTCGCGGAGGATCTCTCGTTTCCAGTGGAGCTGGTGCTCATAGGAGAGCTGTTGGTATTGGCAGCCTCCGCACTTTTCGAAGTGACGGCAGGGCGGCTCGACACGATCTGGGGAGGCTTCGACGATCTGATCGACGCGGGCGTCAATAAAGTTCGACTTGCTTTTCCAGGCGCTAGCCTCGACGAGATCGCCGGGCACCACCTTGGGAAGCAAGTAAACGCGGCCTTCGTGACGGGCAAGGCCAGCGCCGCCATACACAAGCTTTTCGATTCGAAAGGTTTGTGACGGGGATTCAGTGAGAGAATTGGAATTCGACATGAAAAAGAGGGTCTTATCGGGTGTGCAGCCCACCGGGAACCTGCACATCGGCAACTATTTAGGTGCGCTCAAAAACTGGACGAAGATTCAGTACGACTACGAGAGCATCTTCTGTATTGTGGATTTGCACGCGATTACAGTCTACCAATCGCCAGAGGAGCTGAAACGGAAGATCCTCGAAATCGCCGGAATCTTTCTGGCTTGTGGCATCGATCCGAAGCATTCGACGGTGATTGCGCAGTCGACCGTACCGGGCCATTCCGAGCTGTCGTGGTTGCTGACTTGCATCACCCCGATCGGCTGGCTGGAGCGGATGACGCAGTACAAATCTAAGGCTGCCGGACAAGAGACGATTCTCTCCGGGTTGATGCAGTATCCGGTTCTGATGGCGGCTGACATCCTGCTGTATCAGGCTTCGGTTGTGCCTGTCGGGGATGATCAGAGCCAACATCTGGAACTGGCTCGCGATATCGCGCAGCGTTTCAATTCGATGTATGGGCAGACCTTTGTAATGCCTGAGACGAAGCTTCCCACTGTGGGGGCTCGTGTGATGGGGCTCGATGAGCCTGAGAAGAAGATGAGCAAATCGGCTCCAGGAAGCGGGCATGCGATTGCGCTGCTCGATCCGCCGGATTTGATTCGCAAAAAGTTTAACCGGGCGACGACGGATTCTAATCCGCATGTGGATTTTGAAACGATGGGGCCGGGCGTTGAGAATCTGCTTGGCATCTATCAGGCATTTAGTGAAGTCAGCGATGACGAGATGAAGGACAAGTTTAGTGGGCTACGGTATGGGGATCTAAAGAAGACCGTGGCGGAGATGGTGGTGAGTCATCTTGAGCCGATCCAGAAGCGCTTTGCTGAGATTACGGCTGAGCCGGGGTATTTGGCTGGTGTGCTTGAAGAGGGGCGTGCTCGTGTGGCACCGATTGCCGAACAGACTGTGCAGTTGACCAAGCAGCGCATGGGTGTCTACAGCACCTGATGTCGTATGGCTGAAAACGCGGTTTCGCTCAAAGCTTATTGGACACTGTTGCGGACGAATCGTAATGTGCGGTTCTTGTGGTTCGCACAAGTGGTCAGCGAGATGGGCGATTGGTTTTACGCCGTCGCGATTTATAGTTTGTTGCTGGAGTTAACTGGTAGTGCGCGCAGCGTGGCCTTTGCTACGGTTGCGATGGTGTTTCCCCAAGTGCTGGTCTCGCCCATGGCTGGCGTGGTAAATGACCGGCTGAAGCGCAGGCAGGTCATGATTGTCGCTGATATTGCGCGCTTCTTCATCGTTGGGTCGATGATCTTTGCTCAGTCGGCGGATCGCATCTGGCTTATCTACTTGTTGATGTTTCTTGAAACCGTTATGTGGGCGTTCTTTGAGCCGGGGCGCTCGAGTCTGATGCCGAATTTGTGCCGCGGTGAGCGTGAGACGCTTGTTGCGAATGCTCTTGGTTCAACCACTTGGGCTGTGAATTTCTTTCTTGGCTCGGCACTTGGTGGATTGGTGGCCGTGAGCTTTGGACGAAATTCTGTTTTTGTGATCAACGCGTTTACCTTTCTGGTTTCGGCCTGGTTGCTGACAAGGATGCAGTTTGAAGAAAAGCATGTAGAGGGGCAGGGGCCATTGCGGTTTCGCGAGCTTTTTGATTTTTCTCCGATCATGGACGGCTGGCGGTATATTCGCGAGCATGAACGCTTGAAGCCGATTCTGTTGATCAAGGGCGGAATTGGCTTGATTGGGGCGAATTGGGTTTTGCTGCCGGTGATGGGTGAAGGGCAGTTTCGTCTGGATGGTTGGGGGCTCGACTCCAGCCAGGCAGGAATGCTTGGGATGAGCACGCTGATGGGGGCTCGGGGAATCGGAAGCTTTATTGGGCCAATGCTGGGGGCACCGCTGGCGACGATGCAGCTGTCGCGTCTGCGGTGGGGCATCACACTTGGGTTTGCAATTGCCTGTGTTGGATATCTTGGATTGGGGATTGCGCCGAGTCTGGCGCTGGCGGCTCTGGCTGTGGTGGTTGGCCACGCGGGAACATCCATGAACTATGTGTTTTCTTCGACGCTGGTGCAGACGCTGAGTGAGGATCGATTCCGGGGGCGGGTGACGAGTACGGAGTTTGCGTTGATGATGACCTCTATTTCGCTCTCAAGCTTTTTTTCCGGCGAGGCGATTGATCGCGGCATGCCTGCGCAGCACGTGGCGATTTGTGTTGCGGGTTTGACGGTGGTGCCGGTCTTGCTTTGGCTTTGGGCTACCCGGAAATGGTCGTGATCTTGGCGAAACCTTCAGCTTCTGTTGGGGGCTGAAGCCCTTTGAACATCTGTTCGATTACTTCCTCTGGAACGATTCGCTGCCGGTTGCGATTGCGTTTGAGTGCGAGATCGAGCGGGATGTCGAAATGGACTGCCTCGGCTATCGCATCATACCTGGCGATCAAACGAAGCCAATTCCTGCGGTCTCTCCGGCGCAGATTGGTGGCGTCGAGGATGGTGGGGGATGAGCCGATTTCAAGGCGAGTGCGCAAGAGGTGCCGCATCGCGCCGAAGAC
>CAZZGS010000600.1:0-3512 GCA_964653845.1 uncultured Bryobacter sp. | reverse complement strand
GAGAAGCTCTGTGAGGCGATTGAGGCGGCGCATCGGGCGTTGATTGCGCACCGTGACATTAAGCCGAGCAATGTTCTGGTGTCGGACGAAGGGGTGTTGAAGCTGATTGATTTCGGTATCAGCAAGTCGATTGACGATGATGCCAAAACGATCGAAGCGCGCATGACACCGCGCTATGCGAGCCCGGAGCAATTAAGGGGTGACTCCATCACAACCGCTACCGATATCTATTCTTTGGGCGTGTTGATGTACGAGGTATTGACCGGGGGGAACCCGTTTGCGGGTCTCAGCGGATTAGTGCTGGCAAGGACAATTGACGATGGGCCAGTGGAGAGGCCGGATTTGCCGACAGAGCTGGCTAGCATCGTACTGAAGGCGATGGCGCGGAAGCCGGAGGATCGGTATGAGAGTGTAATGGCGCTGCGGGAGGATCTGGGACGCTATCGCCGAAGGGAGCCGGTGAAGGCAGTAGAAGCAACGTGGGTATACAGGGCGAGCAAGTTTGTGGTGAGGCAGAGATGGCCACTGGTATTAGGAGCAGCAGTGGTTTTGCTGGTGTCGCTCGGATTTGGAAGGGCGTATTGGGAAGCACGAAATGCGGCGCGGCGCTTTGAGCAGGTACGGGGGCTGGCGCGCAGTTTACTCTTTGAGATTCATGATGAGGTGAGCAAAGTGCCTGGGACGCTGGAGAGCCGGAGACTCATCGTATCTCGGGCGCTTGAGTATCTGGATCAGCTCTCGCGAGATGAGTCGGCTGATGAGAGCTTGCAAAAAGACTTGGCCGAATCGTACATGAAGGTGGGTAATGTGCAGGGGACGCTGGTGCGATCCAATGAGTCGCTTGGAAGATACGCCGACGCGCTTGGTAGCTACCGGAAGGCTGTGGCGATTTTCGAACGGCTGCAACGTCGATCCACAGGAGACCGGGAACTGCGAGCTCGTTTGGCGAAGGGGTTAGAGGGTGTGGGGGATGCTTGCACAAGACTGAAGGATGACGCCTGTGCAGCACTAAGCTATCGGAAGGCAAAGGAATTGTATGAGCTCGATGCCGTTCAGAACCCAAACGACTTCATGGCACAGGCGCGATGGCTAACCTCGAGGATTACCCTACTGGACCCACTGCTGGAAAAGAAAGCGTACGTAGAGATGCGGGACCAATTGCAAGCCGTCGCCACGGTATTTGAGGATCTTGGGAAGAAGCATCCCGGGGAGCCACGGTTGAGGAATTATCAGGCCTATTCGTACAAGCGGTTGGGGGCTGCTGAAGGAATGTTGGGCCACTACGGCGTTGGTATCGGCTGGTATCAGAAGGCAATGGAGCTGCACCGGCTGGCCAAAGACCGAACGGGCGAATCTACGTGTGAGGTGGATATTGCCTGGGCGCTAGAGAGGCAAGGCAAGCTGACGGAAGCCAATGCCGCACTGGACCGGGCGCTTGGGATTCGAAGGGAGCAGGCGGTAGTGAGAGGGAACGATCAGCCGAGCAAATTATCGCTTGTAAGTGCAATGTTTCGTAAGGCAGGATTGCTCCAAATTGACAAACGCTGGGTGGAAGCTGTCGCATTGCTTGAGGAAGCATCGAGCGTTTTGAAGTCGATTGAGCAAGATGCGAAACAGAATCGCCAGATTGGCGCAATGATTCAATATGTTGAGTTGATGAGAGGTGACTCGCTGTGGGAGACAGGATTGCGGACTGAGGCTAAAGCGGCATACCAGCGAGGGCTCACGGCAGAAGGTGGGGAGCAAGTGAATGCTGCTAAGAGTGAGAGAGCCCGGGCGAGATTGAGCGAGCAAGTAAAGCCTTTGCAGTGATCCAGTCGCGCTTGACGGTGGATGCGGAGAGGTTGAGGATTTCGGCAGTTTCTTCAATGGTGAGGCCAGCGAAGAAGCGAAGCTCGACGAGCTTGGCGATTTCGGGAAAACGTAGTTCCAGTTTGTCGAGGGCAAGATCGAGATCGAGCAGAGTAGCGGGATCGATAGCGTTAAGCTGCGGAGACTGAATTTGAGGAAAGACTTCGATGCTGAAGTTGAGGTTGGCACCACGCTTGGCGGTAAGCCGGAGCCTGGCGCGATCAATGAGAATGCGGCGTATGATTTTTGCTGCGACGGCGAAAAAGTGACTGCGGTTTTCAAAATGAACCTGACGTTGGTCGACCAGTTTGAGGTAAGCCTCATGGACGAGAGCCGTGGCCTGAACAGTCTGGTCGCCAGACTCACGGGCGATTTGACGGTGTGCGATGGAGCGAAGTTCCTCATAGACGCTAGCCATGAGGCGACCGAGAGCTTCCCGGTCGCCATCACGCCATGAATTGAGTAAAGAGGTAAGGTCTTCGGACGACTGCATTCCCTATCATTTTATCTGGCGATGGGGAGGAAGGGGGCAGATAGTGAAGACATCCCCCAGTCGCCGGTTGTATCGGAGAGATCGGTGCCAAAGATCGAGAAGCATCCGCCGGTTCCTCGAGCGGGAAGAGTGCAAGGATGTTAAGGATAGGGGACCGATTAAGCCCTGTCGCGGGAAGCAGACATACACTTGCTCATTTATTTTTGAGGGGTTAGCTTTGCTTGAGTTCCAGGCGGAAGGCGTGCATCTTCATGAAGATTTCCTGAGCGTGATCGCGGCTGATGCCTAGCATATGGAAGACGGGCTTGTGGGTAGGAAGAATGAGCTTGAGTTCCATGTGTTTGTTGCCGTCTTTGACGTTGGCGTCACTGAAGGCATCCAGAGGAAACTCAATTTTGTCTTTATTAACAATGAAAATGAGGCGAGTTTTGGTAAGCAAGAGGTGCCCGACCGACTTTTTGAAACCGGGGACATCTTCGGCTGCTATTGCTGGAACGGCATACACCAGTTTTTCCGACCCAAGGGCATTCATCAGTGGTTCGCGATACTTCTCTTCGATCTCAAAAACAGAACGGTAGAAAGCAATACGATCGGCAAAGCTGTGTTTATAGTTGGCGATGGTGCCCTGGATGCGAACGGCAAAAAAGTAGAGTGTGCCGATTAGGGCGAGTGCCAATAGCACCAGAGAGAGGTATAGGAAGATTCGATATTCGACCCAGACCGTGATGGGGTCCAGACCGAGGTAGGAGATGAGCCCTACCCAGTCGGGATATTCATTCATAGATTATTTCTTGCGCCGGGCTACCAGCTTAACTCTTCTCGGGCGGAGTTGGGCAGTTTGTGAGAAAGCGGCATCAATAAATTCGGCGAGCTCTTTGGCGTGCTGCTTGGCAGAACCAGTGGCGGTGGAGGCGGATTCAGGCCGACCGGCATAATGAACCGTGCGGCGGCTGGAGTTGAGAACGAAGTAGAGCTGCTCCTGGACGAAGCGCCAGGGGCCCATATTACGGGGCTCTTCTTGAACCCAGATGATTTCGGCTGAGGGTGAATAGCGCTGGAGGACGTCGCTGAGAATGTCTGCCGGGAAGGGATAAAGCTGTTCGATGCGAACAATAGCGACATGGTCCGCTCCACGCTCGTCACGAGCCTTGACGAGATCGTAGTAGAC
>CAZZGS010000599.1:2910-3518 GCA_964653845.1 uncultured Bryobacter sp. | reverse complement strand
GGCACCCCTCCCGAATTCCCAACCCTCATCGACATCGGCAAGAAACTCTCCACCGACGACATCGGCAGCATCATCCGCAACGGCTCCGGTCGCATGCCAGCCTACGCAAATCTAAGTCGCCTCGAACTAAGAGCCTTGGTCAATTATGTAGCAACAGGAGCCAATGAAAAAGTTGCCGCAACAAACCAGAGCCTCAACCCGCGACTTCCCTACACCATTGACGGTTACAACAAATTCCTCGACCCCGACGGCTACCCCGCCATCGCTCCTCCCTGGGGCACTCTCTCTGCGATCGACCTCAACTCGGGCACCATCGCCTGGCAGATTCCTCTCGGCGAACACCCCAAGCTAAACCAGCCCGACACCGGCAGTGAAAACTACGGCGGCCCCATCGTCACCGCCTCCGGCCTCGTCTTCATCGCCGCCACCAACTTCGACAACAAACTGCGAGCCTTCGACAAGAAGACGGGCAAACTCCTCTGGCAAACCGAGCTTCCAGCCGCCGGCAACGCCACCCCTGAAGTCTACGAGTGGCAAGGCCGGCAGTACCTCGTCATCGCCTGTGGCGGCGGAAATCATGAAGGTACGCTCGAATGGCACCGCCTTGT
>CAZZGS010000599.1:0-2900 GCA_964653845.1 uncultured Bryobacter sp. | reverse complement strand
ACGCACCCTCCGGCTCGAAATACTTAGCCTTCGCCTTACCGAAACAATAACTTTCTTGTCAGCGCTTTGCCCGTCACTTTGGCAACTAGCTAGGTCGTATTATTACCGTTGGTGTAGGATTTGATCATGTCGTCCCACACAAGCAATTGCATGAATGTCCGCCACCTCCTGCCGTCCGTAAGCAGCTGGCTCCTATCCATAGGATTCCTCATGTTGGCGGCCGGCGTACAGCAGCCGGTTCACGCAGCAGACCACTCGAAGTTCAGGCGCATCGAGCCGCAATACATCGCAGCGCTAGCAGACCCCGCGGCATCCTCCGGTAACAACGCACAATCATGGGGCCTCTGGAGCTTGGACCCGGGCCCGCGCGGTAGCAGGCTAGACCGCTTCGATCAACTGAAGGCGGCCGGCGGCGTGACATCGTCAGGGTGGAAATTCGACGCTGCAGACTGGTGGCTCGAGGAACACGGCTTGATCATGGAGAAGCCAACCTTTCCGCTGCCCACTGGGAAATACGTCGTCACCGGCGACCGCAAGGTGACGACTGTGCTTACAATTCATCCCAAGGATATGAACGGCAACCAACGGTGGGAACTCGCCGACGGCGCGACCATCTACGATGTCACCCATCTCGGATGCCGCGCCGCTCGCTACAAGCCAACGACGGCTAACAACTCGTGCTCGCCGGCGATCGTTCCAACCAAAGGTTTTCCGGTGAATCCAGAGGCGGCCATGCCCGCAGTGAACGGCTGCCAGAAGCAGGACTACCCGGTTCTCATCATCGTTGGACTGCCCGCCACTAACTGAGTGGCCAAACCCTGCCGCGTTAAATATTTAGTCTTCGCCTTGCTGAATCAATAACCTTCTTGTCAACGCTTTGCCCCCGGCAAACGTTCTAATGGCAGAAGTAAGATGTTCGAGCTCACTGCACAATTCGATCTCACCCTTGAGGCCTCCACACCAGTGCAGCTCGACGATCTCATCGAACGCCACAAGGCCATGGTCTTCCGCACCGCCTGGCGCATCCTCGGCGAGAAATCAGACGCCGAAGACGTCACGCAGGAAGTCTTCCTCCGCCTCTACAAAACCAAAGAAGAACCCACCGCCCCCTGGATCTACCGCATCACAGTGAATCTCTGTCTCGACCAGATCCGCAAGCGCAAACCCCAAGCCGGCGAATCAACACTCGAAGCCCTCGCCACCCCACAACGAAACCCCGAGCAACAACTCGACCTCGAACAAAAGCGACAACGCCTCGCCCGCCTGATCGCCCGCCTCCCAGAGCGAGAACGCGCCTGCATCGTCCTGCGAGACCTCGAAGGCCTCAACAGCCGCGAAGTAGCAGAGATCCTCGACTGCACGGAAGCAACCGTCCGCACCTCCATCCATCGCGCCAAGGAGAAGCTTAAGCAATGGATGATCTAGACCTTCTTCTCACCAACCTGCGCGAAGAGCCTCTCCCCCAGGATTCACTCAACCGCATCGCCCCACGCGTCCACCAAACGCTCCGCCGCCGTCGCCTTACCCGTTATACTCTGGCCGCAGCATTTCTCCTCGCAGCCACCATCTTGAGTCTGCCCACAAACCAAACAGACATCCCCTTACCCGATCCCGGCAAAGCCATCATCGCCGTCCCAGATCTCTTCCTGCCAGCCCCCGCGCCCGCGACTCTCTCTTCTCGCCGCGCCAAACCCAAGGCCACCATGCTGGACGAACACACATTCCAGTTGGCCTCCACCGACAAAAACGTAATTATATATTGGAGCCTCGAATGAAAATCCTACTTTTATTATTGATGTCTACCCTGCTCATAGCCCAAGTGAACCGTCCAAGTCGAATCATCGAATACGAACCAGACGGCTCAGATCAAGCCGAACGCTTCATCAAGATCTTTCGGGCCGCAAACGTCTTCTATGACTACGACCCAGTCCTTAAGATAGTCACGCTCCAGGCAGACACTAAGGAGAAGCTCGACGAGTCCGAAGCGCTCTTCCGCCGCTATTACAAGCCCAAGTCGGCAGTAACCATTACCGACCGCAACGTAGAGCTCACTCTCAATGTCTTGCATGGCAAATCAGGCACCGCAGAAAAAGGCGATGTCCCCGCTTCGCTCAATGCAGTAATCCAGCAACTGAAACAAGTCACGAGCCTCACCACATTCAATAACGTTGAAACTCAAATCCTGAGAGTGCGTGAAGGCAAGCGGGTGGAATCCTCGGGTGTGCTCGTCTGGCAGGATTTCCCTGAATACGCCGCCCCAACCTACAATCTCTCGGCAGGCCTAAGCCTTACAGGTCAATCCGTAAAGCTAAACGAACTCAAAGTAGGAGTCCGCATGTATTACAAAGTAGGTGACAGTCAATACCAATCACGGGAAGTCGGCATCAACACCGCCTTGGACATGAAGAGCGGCCAGCAAGTAGTAGTAGGCAAGACCAACGCCTCCTCCAAAGACGGAGCCCTCATCTTCGTAATCTCTGCCCGAATCGTGGACTAACTACTCAACCAGCGAGGCAGCCGTACAATCAGAAGCCCGGACGGGATTGCACCGCGCAATCCCCCCGCCAAAATCCACCACATAACCCGACACGGACTTCTTCGAGAAGTAATAGTCGGTACTAACAATCTGGGCGCCGCTAGCCAAAGCGGCGTCCCTCTTTTTCCCGTCCTTCACCCCGTCGCTCATCGTCCGCACCAGATACCCCGCCTTCACCAGCTCAGCAATCCGCTCTGAAGTTGCATCGTTCATCTTCACAAACGCGGCATCCGGCGTCCCCGGCTTCCCATTCGTAAACACCACCCGCCCCTCCAGACTCGGCCTCCCCTTCGTATAAAGCCCAGTCACATTCTCCTGATCAAACAGAAACACGATCTTGCCCCGTGCAGCCGCGAGCGTCGGC
>CAZZGS010000598.1:0-3518 GCA_964653845.1 uncultured Bryobacter sp. | reverse complement strand
CTCGTGTTCTCAATCTGTGGAGCTATAGCGCCTTGATGCCAACGATTACCGTGGCGGGTGAAACCGTGGGACTTGCGCCTATCATCCAAGTAACGATCCTGCCGGCAGCAAGTCTGCGCTTGGCGGTTCTCTTATCAAAAACCACAGCCACTGATTCCACGTAACAGGTAACCGTGCCGCACACGCCTTCTCGTTCTTCGCCGTCAGCAAAATTGATGTCACTTCGCTCTGGGGAGTAGACATTCACCTTGCTTCATCGACGGCCCAGTTCTTGGCAGGACCGCTCCCACGGCGGCGAACGTGTCTCAATTCTGAGTCTCCCCAAATGTGGCCCTAAGCGTGCAAGAGTTCCTGCATGACTCAACTTCATGATGGACAATGCGGACTCTGCCTCCACTTCGGAGAGTACGACGTCGGCGATCACAACTTTAATCTGGCGCAAATCAGAACCAGCAGAGAGGCGGCGGACACGATTCTGGATGACTGTGGGCACCCCAAACTTGCCCCGCTCCATCTGAAGGTCAGTCCGATCAGTGGCTGTGATGGATTTGAAGAGGCCAAGCCGTAATTCCTCTGGTAACGTCTCAACCAGCTGCGACGGGTGCCAGCGCAGAGATCCGTACAGCGGGAGTAATCCTAATTTACGAGGTATCTTCGCAGATAGGATATCGAAGTGAGTGAGCGGAAGAGGTTCCCAAAATTTCACCGTCAAAGAACTGTCCCGCCGCGCAGAAGCGAACCAAAGGGATTGCCACTCCCGAGCATCCTACCCATGCAAAGCCTACACTCATTCCAGCGCTCAGTGCAGAAGTACCTGGAAGAACTAGCCTATGCCAACCGTTATCGACACTCGCCGCTCAATGCGGCGAGTGTCGATAAGTCCAGGTTGTTGGACGGTATGCCCGACAAGGTCGCGATGGAACCCCTCGAATGGCGAGGGGCTGTATTAATAAGTGACTATCCTGACCTACCTGGCGGTCTCCACTACAGTCATATCCGGGACCTTATCATCACTAAAGAAGGCAAACTCAGGCGATCTGGAGGGAAGTGTCATTCATGTGTGACTATTCGCTGAGGGGTATTCCAAATCGTTTGGCGTTAGAGCAAGTGCACGAATCGAGCGATCGGCCTAAGTTTTCGTGCGGCAATGAGTATGACATTTGGATGGGTTCACACATGCGGAACATCGAGCCAACTAACGCTCGCAGCACAAGACGATGTGTCATATTCGACATGCCCAGGGTGCTCATCGGCCTATTCCTTCTAAAATGTATTTGCCTGGCTCAACCACTTCCGCCAAATCTGCGACAGGCGCTTGCACACCATCTAAAGGCATCCGAGGACCAGCTCAAAAGAGTGGAAGGCGGCGAAATTGTCGTCTATGCTCCCGACACAAACTCGCGAGAAGAAATTGCGCTCGTCGGCGTCGCTAGGATTTGGACGACGCCAGAAGCATTTCTCAAACAATATCGTGACATTTCCGCTTTCGAAGCTGGACCCGGAATGAGAGCCAGTGCCAAGTTTAGTCATTTTCCTACCATGAGCGATATGAAGGATCTGAATCTCACAGCCTATGAGGCGAACGAAATTAGACATTGTCGAGCCGGCGACTGCGGATTCAAGCTCGGAGATCCTGAAATCCAGTTCTTTCGTTCATCCGTCGACTGGAAGGCTCCCGACTATTGCAATCAAACTACCCTTACGTTCCGCCGCTTTTGGCTCAACTATGTGAATAGATATCGGTCATCGGGCAACTCTGCACTCCTTATTTATCACGATTCCCCGAAGTATTCGAGCATCGCCACAGGCCTAACCGAGCTGCTGGCCAGTGAACCAATGTTGCACGAGTTCTCGCCCGGCTTGGTCGACTGGGCGAGAAGTTATCCACAATCGACCGTCGAATTGTCAGATGAGTTCATTTACTGGCAGGCCGGGAAGTTCGGACTCAAACCCGTGCATCGAATCTCGCACGTAGCTATTCAGAATACAGATAATCAATTCGGGAATGGCTTTATCATCGCGTCCAAGATGTTGTATGCCAGCCATTATTTCCGAAGTGCGTTGGAGCTTCAATATGTCATTCCAGGCAAGGATCAACACATTGGTGGCATGCATTATCTCGTGATCGTGCAGAGATCTCGCGTGGATGGAATGGGAGGTTTTCGGGGTCGGCTGATCCGCCCGATCGCGAAGAGGAAGGCTAGCCAGACCCTTGAACGACACTTAGTCAGCGCAAAGCGAAGAGTAGAAGCGGCCTTTAATGCAGCCGGAGGCAACTAGCAGATTTCAAACGCGAGCGAGATTCAAAACGTCTCGATTCAAAAATCCAAAAAGTTAGAACCGCGGCCAGCCACAGTGTGACCCACGTACGACGCTCCCGAAGTGCTTCGAATTTGCACAACCTGTGACACAGAACGTCTTCCTTCGTGCGCGGACAATCAATCTTTGCCGAAGTGTTGCTCTCAGGTCGAAGTCTCGAACCGGAATCGGATAATTACTGCATTTCCAGGCGGTCAGTCCGCATGAGATGATGCAGGAGTTAGGCAGCTTCGCGTCAGCACCGCTTCCAGTTCTCGCCTGCGTTCACCGCTGAAAGTTGGGAATTAGACCTGGTCCGCCTATGGCGAAGTGCCACTAGACAGAAGAGTAGTCGGCTTTGGTGACAACGGACATAATTCGAAAATTTCCCGCTTTAATCTGGAGCGCGGCCGTAGCGCTAAGCCTGACGGTCATCGCAACAACCTCCGCCTTAATGATCGAACGATATCGGCTACGCTCGCTCGATATTCCTTCTACCCACCTGTCTGCAACAGCCATCGAGAACGGAGCTGTAGTCATTCGGATGCCTAACAAGACTTTAATTGCTGAGTTTGCCAGATATGAAGACGAGTTGTTTGCCTATTTGATGTTCGACTATATGCGATCGCGACCCGCTCTCGCCAACCGAGAGTTGCTTTTGACTTATGCATTGAGCGGGAACAAGATCACCTATATTCTGAGAGAGGCTTTCTCGGGTGATTTGGCGTCCGGAATATCGGACATTTATGAGCTGACCGTCCAATTTCCGTTCCTGACCCCAAAGTGGAACATTGTCGATGATCGCGTATTGGCTAATTATCAATACCAAAGCAGAACCTTCGTAGATGCTTACACGTTCCCGGCCTATCGAAGCCTCGAGCATCTCTCACAGACTGAAGTGGTGGCTTATACAAGGCGCTTCATCCGGCTCAAATCGAGCACGGATCCAAGAATTCGGCTTCAAATTGAGCCCGTTCCCCTTGCGCTGACGAAGGAAGAAGCTCAACAGTTTGCAGAAGATATCGTGCTCATCGCGAAGTTCTATCAGTTACCTCTGGAATTCTTTCTGGGAATTGGTGCCATGGAGAATAATTACATGAACGTCAAAGGCGATATAGGGAACGCAATCTGGAAGGATCGTCCCGCAAAAGACGATGTTATTCTACGCAGGCGCGATGGCCGCGTGCTGGTCCTTAACGAATCCTCGGGTGAGTGGCAGA
>CAZZGS010000597.1:0-3522 GCA_964653845.1 uncultured Bryobacter sp. | reverse complement strand
CGAATATTCCCTCGACACCGACAAAGAAAGCTTGGTCGGCAAGACCAGTCAATTCGTTCACTTCAACCGCAACGCCGATTCCAGCGTCTTCGTCGGTGCCTCCGGCTCCAAGGCCCAGCCCTTTATTCTGATCATGCTCCGCATCACCCGCCGCGAGCTCGCCCTCTGCGAACACAAATCCTCAGACCCCTCAACCGTCGCCCCCATCTTCTCCCCCAACTCCCAACGCGTCTACTTCCAGTCCGACCGTCTCGGCAAGCCAGCCATCTTCTCGGTACCCATCGAAAAACTGAGCAGGAAGACGCCCCAGGCAAGAAAACCTGATTCAGGTTATCGCCGCGAAATCGCCTCTGCCGCCGTCCTCCAGCTAAAGTCCTTGCGCCCCAAATTCAACAACTGCCGCGCCTTGGCCGCTTCCTTGCGCTCTTCCTTCATCTGGTACATCCGGCGATCGGCCTCAGCCAGCAGCGTCTCCGCATCACGCCCATCCTCAGGCGCATGTACCGCCCCAATGCTGATCCCGATAATCTCCTCACCAATAATCTGACGTGCCGTATCGGTGATCATTGACCCAATCCGCCCCGTTCGCGCCACCAAATCCTCACGCTTCAGCCCGGGCAACACCAGCACAAACTCATCGCCGCCCATCCGCGCAACATAGTCGTACTCGCGGCAATTCAGCTTCAGTGTCTGCGCCACAGCCTTCAGCAACCGGTTCCCTTCAAGATGTCCAAACCGGTCGTTGACAGCCTTGAATCCATCCAGGTCCGTAACCAGCACTGTCACCGATTCCCCGTTCCGGCTCCTGCGGGCAAGCTCCGTATCCAGGTGAACAAAGAGGCTACGCGCATTCGGCAGTTCAGTCAAAAAGTCGGTAGTAGCTGTGCTTTCCGCTGCCTCTAGCCGTAACAAGTGGTCGATCGTCATACCAACCTTCGAAGCGATCGCCAGCATCACTCGTAAATTGTCGCGAGAGAAACCATCCTTTTCAGATCGATACAGCGCAAGCACGCCCACCACATTCTGCTTACCCTCAAGAGGAACGGCAAGCGCGCTACGCAAAGTACTAAACTTCGCCGGGTCATTCAAATACCCAGGCTCCACACTCGGGTTCCCGTTCACAATCGGCTTGTTGTTATCCGCTACCCATCCGCTTAAGCCCTGTCCCATAGGAATCTCGAGCGAAGAGAACAAATGGAAATTCTCACCGCACACATATTCCGGCACCAGCTTGTCTCCACGGCGAATGTAAACCGCCATCGAGTCGTAAGACACCATTCGTTTCACACGCAAGGACAAAATACTCAGCATCTCGTCCAGCGTCAGCGACCGGCCAATATCCTGCGAAATCTCGAACAATTGCTGCACTTCTTCGCGCGCAGCGGCAATCTGATGTATGAAGTCCCCGGGATTACCATTCGCAATCGCCTGAATCGACTTCTTCGTCTGCTCAAACCCGGTTGCCGGCGCAAGCCCCGCCTCAATCTTCACCCTCTTCGATAACTTCGCCTGCGGCTTCACACTCCGAATCGCCGCCTTGGCCATTTCTTCCAATTCCACATACCGCTTCTTCAACACTTCCACCACGCGCGGATCGAAACTGATTCCACTCTCCCGTTCCACCACCCCCATCGCCTCATTCAACGGCAACGCTCTCCGGTATTGCCGGTCGCTAGCCAACGCATCCAGACAATCCACCGCGCTCAATATCCGAGCGCCCAACGGAATATCCAACCCCTTGGTTCCATAGGGATAACCACTGCCATCCCATTTCTCGTGGTGCGCCAAAACAATCGGCGAAACGGCGTAAGGAAACTGCACCCGCTCCAAAATCTCCGCGCCCACCACCGGGTGGATCTTCATCCTGTCGAACTCTTCAGGAGTCAATTTCCCGGGCTTCGAGATGATATGCTCGGGCACTGCCAGCTTTCCGATATCATGCAGAATCGCCGCCGCACGCAGCGCCTCAAGCTCTTCATTCTCCATCCCTAAATCACGCCCAACCTCAAGTGCATACACCTGCACTCGCTGCAAATGCTCATGCGTCGTCTCATCCTTCGATTCAATTGCCAGAGCCAGCGCCTCAATCGTCCGCAAATGCAAATCCGCCATTTGCTCGGAATGCTGCATCTCCTTGTCGATTCGCGCCAGGTGCATCGAATACACCTTGTACAGCAGATAGAAGAAGAATAGGGCCAGCATCGAATAGCCCCAGTCCAGAAACGCATTCACGAAGCTGAACAACCCGGCCGCCGCTGTCCCCACCAGGTAAAAATTGAAGCTCCAGATATACCGTTCCCGCCAGATCCGCCTCAAGCTCTTGTGCTCAGTCAACGAAATCACTGCCGCTACCGGAAACGTATTGAACAGATAAAAGACGGTCGCCGCACAAATCAGTCGAATCGGAGTGCTCGCCATTTCCAGATTCAAATTCGGATGAAAGTAGACCATGTGCGCAATCCATGTGGCCGTGGATATACTGGCAACATTGAAGAAAGTCAGAAACTTCCGGCTCGGCCCGCTCATCGCCTGCAAACATTGAACGGCTGTGGTCGCACAAGCGATCATCAACGTCTCCGGTAACGTTAACTCCATGATCCCGATCAATACAAACAGAATGTTGATCGGCATTGCTCCGCCATTGCCATTGGTCGCGCCAACCCTCAATCCGGCCGCAAACAACGCAACCAGCAGGAAGCACGAAAATCGGATCAAATCTGTCGATTCCCAGCGGATCAAACTTGCCACGGCCACAGCGGACCCGATCAAGCAAATTATCATTACGTAGATTCGAGCAGGCAGACTCAGTGAATTCATATTAAAAGGGAGGAGAGCTGGAACGAGACTCGCCTTTATTACTGAGTTAAATCGGCAATACCGCCTACAACCTTTAGTACTAGACCGAACTCTATGCTTTCCCTCAGCAAAATTACAGATTCCTCCAGATTTGGATTCGCCCTGAGATTTACTAAGGTCTTTCCCACGTGCAAATCAGGTCTAGTGCTCATGCGAGTTTGACAGGACTGACCGTAACATCTAGTAGCGGTATTTAAGCAGTTCTATGGTGGAAAAATATCAATTTTTGGGTGTCGATGCGATTCTGGCTTCCCCTCGCATGCGGGATTTGCTCCAGCAGGTCCGCAAAGCTGCGCAATCCGGGGCCTCCGTTCTCTTGATGGGTGAGTCTGGCAGCGGCAAAGAGATTATCGCTCGTGCCATCCACCACTTCTCACCACGCAAACTAAAACCATTCGTCGACCTCTCCTGCGCCGCCTTGCCAGAAGACCTCGTCGAATCCGAGCTCTTCGGCCACGAACGTGGTGCTTTCTCCGGCGCTTATGCCGCCAAGCCAGGCCTCCTCGAACTTGCCCACGACGGCAGCCTCTTTCTCGACGAAATCGGTGCCCTCGACCCACGCCTCCAGTCCAAACTCCTTCGCGTACTCGACACAGGCTCTTTTTATCGCCTCGGCGCAATCAAACAAACCCACGCCGATATCCGCATCGTCGCCGCCACCGACTC
>CAZZGS010000596.1:0-3538 GCA_964653845.1 uncultured Bryobacter sp. | reverse complement strand
CCGCAGCAGGCCACCCTATACTCGCAGCAAATTTCCTCAATAAGGATGGCCGCCTTTTTACCGAAACCGGCAGTGTCATCCTCAATCGCGACGGACTCCGTATCGGCGTTGTCGGCGTCTTGATGGAAGATCTCTCCCCCAACCTCACAACACCTCGCCTCTTTGGCCCCAATCGCATGCTCCCCGCCCTCGACACTCTCCGCGCTGAGGCGGTCAAACTCAAGGACAAAACCGACATTCTGATCGCTTTGGTTCACCTCACAAAGGGACCATGCGACGAAATTGTTTCCAGCATTCCCGAATACGCAATCACGATCTCAGGTCACGACCATGTAGGGAAAGAGAACATGTTTCGAGCTGAAGACAGAGTTGGGGTGCGGCTTCGAAGCTATGGTTCAGAACTCGGTCGACTCAACATCCGCTACGATAAGGCCACTAGAAAGGTTCTCAGCGCCGACTGGAAGCGAATTCCGATCAACACTACCGCCTACCAGCCCGATCCGGTGGTGGCACAACTTGTAGAAAAGTGGGAGAGCAAGGTCCGCGCCGTAGTTGACTCACCCATCGGCCAAAGCACCGCTGCCAAAGATCGTCCGCAAACGAAGCTGTGGATCGAGCGAGTCATGCGCGAAAAGACAGGCGCCCAATTTGTCTACATGAATTCGGGCGGCATCCGCGACTCGCTGCCTGGCGGCCAAATTCTGGCTCGCAGTGTTTGGAACATTATGCCGTTCGACAATCTGCTCGTTGTCGGCAGCATCCCTGGCCGGCTCCTCCCGAATTTTATTCGTGGCAACACGCCTGTCGAACCAGACACGCTTTATACCGTAGCAAGTATTGATTTTCTGGTCGAGGGTTGGCGCAATTCAAAGGAAGAATCGGTTCGCCAATTCGGGCGTGCAATGTCGCTCGACGGGCCTTATCTTCGAGACGCTTTGATCGACTGGATCAAGGCACGGCCGTCGGTGGACTAATCCCCTGCTCCCCTTTTCACATCGTTACCCCTGGCATTCCAAGCCGAATAGGCTTGCCGAAGCCGTAAAGGCTCACAGGAGCAGCGGGCGAGCACTTATCGACCTATCCCTATCCAACCCGACTCAAGCTGCTATTGACCTCCCAGACCCTTTCTTAATCGCAAGCCTCAAGGTTGATTCTTATGTTCCACTAGCAAAAGGCTCGTGGCAGACTCGCGAACAGGTATCACTCTACTACGAGCAGGAGTTTTCCAGCAAAATCTCTCCAGATCGCATTCTCCTCACAACCAGCACCAGCGAAGCATATAGCTATTGCTTCAAGCTCGTCGCCAACCCTGGTGACTCGATCCTGATCCCCCAGCCCTCGTATCCTCTTCTGCAATTCCTGGTCGAAGCAGAAGGACTGAAGGCCAAACCATATCCTCTCCACGAAGCTGATGGGGAATGGATCCTCGACCGCGAAGGTCTGGCTCTGGCCTGCGACGATTCCACCAAAGCCATCGTTCTTGTTCACCCCAACAATCCCACCGGACATTTTCTCAAATCCGACGATCTCAATTGGCTTGTCGAATTCTCGGCAGACAGGATTTGGTTAATCTCAGACGAAGTATTTTCCGATTATGCCTGGCAAGCAGCGTCCACTCATCTGCGATCCCTCACACAAATCGACGCACCAAATGCCTTCACGCTCAGTGGCCTCTCCAAGATCTGCGCACTTCCGCAAATGAAGCTGGGCTGGATTGTCATGCCCCAAGCCCAGTCAATACACAACAATCTTGAACTGGTCGCCGATACCTATCTGTCGGTGTCTGGGCCGATCCAGCAGGCAGCAGCCTGTTGGTTGCCGCAAAGAGGGCGATTCCAGTCCCCAATTCGAGAGCGCTGCCTTGCCAATCTGCAGAACATTCCTAATCAGGTGAAGCAATCACAGTGGTCGCTCTTGCCGGTAGAAGCGGGTTGGACGGCAATCCTGAAGGGTCCGTCAACAGAAGACGAAGAAGCCCTTGTACTCAGGCTGCTTGAACACAGTTTTTCCGTCCACCCAGGCTTTTATTACGACTTGCCCTTCAAAAATGCTTTGGTAATTAGCTTGCTGACCCCACCGCAGCAGTTGGCGGCGGGAATTGAAACGTTTATTTCTTCTTGAAAATCAGGATATGTTGCCAGGGCAGATCCTCTATGATCTTGTCCAGCACAAACCCCTCATCTTCTACTTCGAGCTTCGCTTCCTTCACACTCATTTTGTGTTCAGGGCGAATCGGCACATAAGGATCTTCCTTACGGTACTCAAGCAAGACAAGCCTTCCATTATCCTTGAGCGCTTCTTTTAGCTTCACCAGCATTCCTTGCGGATGTGAAAACTCGTGATACACATCCACCAAAAGAATTACGTCACAGCTTTTGGGCGGAAGCTTCGGATCATGCTCAGTTCCCAAAACCGGCTCGACATTACTAACTTTTTTCTGGCGCAGCCGCTTTTTGAGGATACTGAGCATTTCGGGCTGGATATCGTTGGCATAGACTTTTCCGGTTGGGCCCACTATCTCGGCGATGCGAATCGCATAGTAACCGCTGCCGGCACCAACGTCGGCAACCACCATTCCCTTCTCGAATTTCAGAAGATCAATCGCCTTGGTCGGATTTTCTTCGCTCTCCCGTTCACTCCTTTCGAGCCAATCGGCGCCCGCCGCCCCCATGACTTGAGCGATCCGCCTACCTGACTTGGGATGCTGTCCCTGCCCAAATAATTCCCCGCTCGCTGGTCCGATAAATGTCGCTATTGCCAAAATCAATGGCGTATAGGATTGCAAACGCCCCCTAAATTGAATTACGCTCATACCGAGTAAGATGACACAAGTTCAACTGCCGTTCCAATCTCGTCGAGCCTTTTTCTTGGCGACCACTGCCGCTCTCGCTTCAGCGACCTCCTGTTCGCGTGATGGAGTAGAGACCGAAGTAAGGATTAGGCAAGCCGCAAAAACCTTCAAAATGGGCGAACGAGCCAGCGCCGGAAACCTTACCTACAATGTGCTGGAAGCAACCTTTTTCTCGCAGTTGGGCGATATTGGGAAGTCACGAATTCCTCAAAAGCGATTTCTTGTTGTTCGAATGTCCATCACCAATGGTGGAGCCAAAGAAGTAGAGTTGCCATTATTCCGTATCATCGACAACAGCAATATCGAGACGCCTGAACTTTCAGATGCCGATTTCCTCAAAGGCTGGTTTGGCTTGATTCGGAAGATCGGTCCAACTCAGACTGAAGAAGGGCGAATCCTATTCGACGTTGCTCCCAAAAATTACAAGCTTGAAGTGACGGATGGCGGTGAAGTTGGGAAAGAACAATTGGCGTTTATCGAAATTCCAATTGATTTCGACACTACAGAACCGGTTCAGGCCGTACCAGAGTCCTCAACTAAGAAGTAAAAACTGACCCAGTTGTCGCCGTGCTTGAGTTGTCTTTGGCATTCCAACCGTCCGATCTTTTGAGGTAGCTTTAGACGGCGATCGTGTTGCACGAGCACCAATCCTGCCGCTGACTTTCCAAGCCAGAGCAGGCACTGTTC
>CAZZGS010000595.1:0-3542 GCA_964653845.1 uncultured Bryobacter sp. | reverse complement strand
GATGGGTGAAGGAAGCGTAGAAGCCGTAGAGCGGATTTGGGTCTTCGACGGGGAAGTCACTGCCGTTGGCGAGGGGGATTCCCATCTTCAGGTAGCGGCGCCAGGCGTAGGCCCCGGCGATACGGTCTGGACCGAGACGCTTCTCTGCCCAACGCATGTCGCTGGTGGCGTGAGTGGCTTGCATTGAGGCTACTACATTGAAGTCCTGGAAGAGTTTGAAGTCGGGGAGTGAGACTACCTGCGAGTGTTCGACGCGGAAGCGGCGGTCGTTCTTGCCTTTGAGGACCTGGGCGTAAGCGTTGAGGACGATGCTGTTGGCTTTATCCCCGATGGCGTGGGTGCAGACCTGGAAGTTCTTGCCGGCAACTTCCTTGATCTGGTCTTCGAGGGTTTCTTTGGTGGTGACCATGAGACCGCTGATCGACTTGTCGTCGGAGTAGGGCTGCCAGAGGGCGGCACCGCGTGAGCCGAGCGCACCGTCGGCGAAGAGCTTGACGCTTCGGATGGTGAGGTGCGAGCCGGTTTCAGGGCCTGACTTTGAGTACTCCTGCCAGAGTTCTCCAGTGCCGCCGATCATGGCGTAAACACGGACGGGGAGCGCGTTCTCTTTGATCAGTTCGCGATAGGCATCGCGCTCCTGGAGGCTGATGCCGGCATCGTGGACACCGGTGAGGCCTAGCCTGGCGGCCGCAGCACCGGCGAGGTTGAGGCGGCGCTTGACCTGGTCATAAGTGAGAGCGGGAATCTTGCGGGTGACAAGGCCCTGGGCGCGGTCGATGAGGACGCCGGTGGGGTTACCAGCTTTGTCGCGGATGATCTGGCCGCCGGTAGGATCCTGAGTTTCTTTGGTGACTCCGCCGATTTCAAGGGCTTTGCGATTGGCCCAGCCGGCGTGGCCGTCGACGCGGGTGAGGTAGACGGGACGATCATTGACGACTTTGCTGATGTCGTCGGCGTTGGGGAATTCCCCGCCCCAGTTGGTTTGATCCCAATTGCGACCGCGGACCCATTCGCCGGCGGGCATCTTGTCTGCGGCGCGCTTGACGATCTGGGCGACTTCTTCGCGTGTCTTGGTGAAGCGCATGTCGAAGGTTTCGAGCATGTCACCGAGGCTGCGCATGTGGACATGGGCGTCGATGAGGCCGGGGATGACGGCGGCGCCTTTGGCGTCGATACGCTGGGTCTTGGGGCCGATATGTTTCTTCATGTCTCCGCCGACGGCGATGAACTTACCGTCTTTGATGGCGAGACTGTTGGCACTTGGCTTCGTCTTATCTACTGTGTAGATGGTTGCGTTTTCAACGACCAGGTCGGCCATCTGACCAAAGGCGGATAATCCAATCAGGACTAAAATAAGAAACATGGATCACAGTATGCCACAGGCTCAGTGGAAGAATTGGCTCGTTTGGGGATCGGCGATCGCAGTGGCAGCGTTGTTCCTGTTGGCCGGCGGATGGAAGATTTCAGATCCGATTGGAGCTGGAGCCAAATTGGCGCAGGCCAAGGTGCCGGGCTTTCTGAGTGAGTTTGGAGCAGTGAGTTTTGGGATTGCCGAGATTTTTGCTGGGCTGCTCATCTTGACTCCCCGGTATCGCAAACTGGGGGCTTGGCTGATTGGGTTGATGCTGGTGGCGTTCATGGCTTGGATCGGCTTCTACTATCAGGCGTTGCAGGGTGAGGAGTGCAGTTGCTTTCCGTGGATCAAGCGGGCGATCGGACCAGGCTTTTTTGTGGGTGATGGTTTGATGCTGGCTTGCGCGGTGGGGGCAGGATGGTGGGCAAAGTGGAATACGGACTGGAAGAGGCCAGCGATTTTACTGGGCATACTGGTGGTAATTGGTGTTAGTAATTACGGATATGCGCTTAGCAAGCAGACGGGCGCTGTGCCACCGGAGAGCGTGCAATTGGTGGACGGTTCGACTTACGACTTGCGGGCTGGGCGGCAATTGATCTACTTCTTTGACCCGCAGTGTATGCATTGCTTTCATGCGGCCCAGGCGATGTCGAAGATGAATTTTGTGGGAACCAATGTGCTCGCGATTCCGACGGAAGTGAAGCAGTTCGCTGGACAGTTTCTAAAAGATACCGGCTTTAACGCGAAGGTGTCGAATGACACCGACAAATTGAAGAAGGTGTTTCCGTTTGGAGACCCGCCGTTTTTGGTGCTTGTCGAGAATGGGCGGCAGAAGGCGGCGATCAACAAGTTTGACGAGCCCGCTTTTCAGAATGAGCTAGTGGCCTCAGGGTTCGCTACAGTAAATAAATGAGCAGTTCTAGCACCGCAGCAGCTTCTTTGTCGAAGCTGCAAAAGATCCAGGAATTAGAGAGCAGTTACCTCCTTCAGAACTATGGGCGCTATCCGCTCGCGCTGGACCGTGGCAAGGGCGTTTATCTTTACGACGTCGATGGCAACAAGTATCTTGATCTGTTGTCTGGCATCGGAGTGAATTCGCTCGGCCACAACCATCCCCGTATCAGCAAGGTGATCCGCGATCAAAGCTCAAAGCTGCTGCATACCTCGAATCTTTACTATCACGAGTTTCAGGGCAAGCTGGCAAAGAAGCTGGTTGAAGTGAGTGGGATGGACCGCGCGTTCTTCTGCAATTCGGGGACGGAAGCGGTTGAGGGTGCGCTCAAAATTGCGCGGTCGCATGGGCACAAAATCAGCCTGGAGAAGTACGAGATTATCTCGCTTGAGAACTCGTTCCATGGACGGACTTTCGGGGCACTCAGTGTGACCGGGCAGCCTAAGTACCGGGCTGACTTTGAGCCGTTGTTGCCGGGTGTGAAGTTTATTGAGCGTAACGATGAAGCGGCACTGGAGGCGGCATTCAGTGATCGCACGGCCGGAATTATTTTTGAAGGGATTCAGGGCGAGGGCGGTGTGTTGCCTGTATCTGAGAGCTTCTTTGCCAAGGCTCGTGCGCTTTGCGATCAGCACAATGCTTTGTTGATCCATGACGGGATCCAGTGTGGTGTTGGCCGGCCGGGCACTTACTTCTCCTATCAGTTGTTGAGCCAGCCGATTTTGCCGGACGTGATTGCGTTTGCCAAGCCGATCTCTTGCGGGTTGCCGATGGGTGGCATTTTGATGTCGCAGAAGGCGGCGGATGCGCTTGGGGCCGGGATGCATGGGACGACGTTTGGCGGTGGGCCGCTGGTTTGCCGGGTGGCGCTGGAGTTTTTCGAGATCCTCGACGAGTTGCTGCCGCAGATGCGAAGGGTGGGCGAGTACTTCCGTGAGGAATTGCGTGGCTTGCAGAGCCAGCACGGGTTCATTAAGGAAGTGCGTGGCTCGGGGCTGATGATCGGTGTCGAGATGGACATCGCAGGCAAGCAGATGGTGAACGACGGGATCGAGCATGGTCTGTTGTTCAACTGCACGCATGAGACGGTGTTGCGCTTTTTGCCGGCTTATATCCTGAAGGAAAAGCACGTCGATAAGGCGATCAAGGGCTTGAAAAAGATCTTCAGCAAGTATTAGGCCACCTTGCGGGGTGGCAAATGCTAAACTGGAGATATGTCGGGGCGTAGCGCAGCCT
>CAZZGS010000594.1:0-3545 GCA_964653845.1 uncultured Bryobacter sp. | reverse complement strand
ATTTTGAGGATGGGTTTGGGTTTCGATCTGAAGCAGAGGAATTGGAAGCCGCTACAAAGGCGGGCATTGAGTTTGCCCGCATGTCGCTTGCAGGGGACTTGCCCGCGAGAATTGGTATTCGGCCCAAATCGGATTGCCGGCTGGCCTGGCAGACGCTTGAGACTTTTCTCAAATATGCTACCGGTGCCGCTCTTCCCAAGCAGCTGATTGTGACCCAGCCGAAGATTGCAAAAGTGGAAGAAGCCAAGCGCTGGCGAGAGATGCTGGAGAAAGCCGAGATTCGTTTCGGGTTGCCCGGCATGACGTTGCGACACGAGATTTTGGTGGAGCACCCAAACGCCGTGCGTTGTCTGGGCGAGATTGTGAAGGCTTGTGAGAATCGCCTGGATGCGGCGCATTTTGGGTGTTACGACTATTTGAGTGCGATGCAGGTGCCGGCACCGGCGCAAGCACTGGATCACCCGTATGCAGTGCTTGCACGCTGGACCATGCAGCAGGTAATGCTGCCAATTGGTGTGGCGGTAAGCGATGGTGTCTATTCGCTGCTTCCTACAGGAGACGATGCAGCGATGCGTCTGGCAGCCTTTGAAGGGCACAAGCAACAAGTGCTGCGGGCAATTGGGGAAGGCATCTATTGCGGATGGGATGTACATCCGGGCCAACTGCTGAGCCGCTATACGGGGCTCTATGAATACTTCGAGAAGCATCTGCCCGATGTGCGGCGCCGTTACCGGGCTTTTGTTGAAGCTCAGACCAAGGCGACGCTCGCCGGTACGCAGTTTGACGATGCAGCTACGGTTGAGGGATTGATGGTTTTCTTGCGCCGCGGCATGAGTTGCGGAGCATTCACTGAAAAGGATATTGCATGAGACTTTTAGCATGTTTGCTGGTGGCTTCCGTCGGGCTTGTGGCCGCGAAGAAACAAGAGATCAAAGTGGTTGTGGTGACCATGTTTGAGCGTGGCGAAGACACTGGCGATGCGCCTGGAGAGTTTCAGCTTTGGGTGGAGCGGGAGAAGCTGACGCAGGTGATTCCTTTCCCTCAGGGCAACCGGTCTTTGCGCAGTGACGGCAAGGGACTGATCGCGATGGTGACTGGAGTTGGGACCGCCAAGGCTGCCGCGAGCGTTATGGCACTCGGGATGGATCCGCGATTTGATTTGACCAAGGCTTATTGGCTGGTGGCCGGCATTGCGGGTGTCGACCCAGCCGATGCGACACTTGGCAGCGCTGCATGGGCAACCTACATTGTGGATGGGGATCTGGCTCATGAGATTGACGCCCGTGAGATTCCCGCAAACTGGAAGACTGGTTTTGTTCCGCTGCGCAAAGCGGTGCCGTATGAGCAGCCGTTGCGTGAACCAAACGAAGGTGAGATGTACAAGTTGAACGAACCGCTGGTGGATTGGGCTTTCAGCCTGACCAAGGGTTTGGATCTGGGGGATAGTCCATCACTCAAAGAGAGACGGGCGCAGATGATAGGAATGCCCAATGCACAGAGACCACCTTCTGTTTTGAAGGGGGACACGCTGCAGTCTTCAACTTTCTGGCATGGCAAGTTATTGAATGAATGGGCCAATGATTGGGTTTCTTATCACACCAAGGGCAAGGGCAACTATGTGACAACTGCCATGGAAGATACAGGTACTCTGCAGTCGCTACATTTTCTGGCCAAGGCCGGGAAGGTGGATGTTAGCCGAGTATTAGTCTTGCGAACCGCGAGCAATTTCGACAGCCAGCGGCCTCAGATTACGGCAGCTGAAAGCTTGGCTGAGAACAAAGCGGGCGGCTATGCCGGATTCATCCCATCGGTGGAAAGTGCCTGGAAGGTTGGCTCGACGGTAGTGCGCGAATTGATCACCAACTGGAAGACCTATCGCTCGACAATGCCCAAGTAAGCAAAGATAGAGTTAGACTAGACCAATGTTGAAGCGTAGAGCATTTCTCGCAGCACCTGGGCTGACTTTCCTGTCAGGCTGCACGAGTACACCCAAACTCAAGATCGGTGCCAAAGACAATGTTGAAAGCAATCTGATTTCAGAGATTATCAGCCAACTACTCGAGAAGAAGCTGCAGGCCAGACTGGAACGCCAATTTGGCATTCCGGGCTCTACAGTGGTTTACCAGTCTTTGCAGGGCGGGGATATGGATGTGTATCCCGAGTACTCGCGTATTGCTTTCAAGGTATTGCTTAAGCTGGTTGAACAACTGGATGACGGGTTGATGCTCGATGTTTTGCAGAAGGGGTTTCAGGCCCAGGCCCAAGCCAATTGCTTGCCCTTTCTTGGCTTTGAGAATACCTATACGGCTGTGATCCGAGCAGACGACTTCAACTTCTCGAACATTACGAATCTGAGCCAGGCGGCTGAAAGCAAGCGCGGGTGGAGGCTCGGATGTACCAGCGATTTTGCTCAAAGCGCAGAAGGCTATAACGAACTCAAATACCGCTACAAGATCTCGGAGAGCAACGGTACAAGGCTTGAGCCGGTCAGCCAGCTCTACTTTGGCTTGCGCGACAAGCGGATCGATATCCTGATGACAGGATCGACTGATCCTCGCCTGACAGACCCCCGTTATCGAGTACTTGAAGATGACCAACGGGTCTTTAGCCCGAATCGCTGTATGATCGTCTACAGTCAGGCTGCCGCTCTCAAATACCCGTCGATCTTGCCCGTCTTGCAATCTCTCAGCGGGAAGCTCGATCATGTCACAATGCAGGGATTGAATCGCGAGGTTGAGATCAATAAGCGCGGATTTGCAGAGGTCGCGGTGGAGTGGTTGACAAAAGCGGGCTTGGCCTAGCCTTATTTGGGTTGGCCGAGTGATCTAAAAGAAGCTTCAATATACTAAGATCCTGGCGAGCACAAGCCGCATGAATTGGGGCTGGGTTGTATGAATTGGCAGCGGCGGTCTCGATGGCTTCTTCAAGGGAGATCATGAAGAGGGGCTGATCAAATTGTGAATGAAATCCTATGCCTGCTAAAGCCGGGGATAAGGTGCTCGATTTGGGCAGCCGACGGGGAAGTTTTTTTTATCTTCGACCCAAGCCCAGGTTGTGAGATTTGATCTCGACTTTAGCCCCGATCCAGCGTTCGTGCAGGGCGATGCGCGACTGATGCCATTCAGACACTTCAGTTTTGATGCTGTCGTCGCCAATCACAGCTTGGAACATGTTGTGGGGTTGGGGGAGTGTTTGGACGAGATAGCAAGGGTTGTCAAAAAGAAGGGGAGACGCTATGTTGCAGTGCCAGATGCCTCAACATTTTCAGACCGCATTTATCGTTGGCTGGCTCATGGAGGCGGGCATGTAGATGCGATTGTGGACGCCGCTCAATTTGTGAAGGAGCCGGAGGCACGGACTGGATTGAAGGTAACAGCGTCGAGGCTACTCCATACGAGCTTTGCGTTCGCAAATATAAAGGGCCCGGTGAGGTGGTCGCGGCGGGTGTGGCTGATCGGTGGGGGCAAGAGTGGGTGCTTCGCACTGCCAGCTATTGTGCGCGGCGCTGCGATGTTTGACTAGGGACGCGTTGGAGTGTTTACGGG
>CAZZGS010000593.1:0-3549 GCA_964653845.1 uncultured Bryobacter sp. | reverse complement strand
CCCTTTTCGCCCCCACGACTTACAGCTACTTCACCAACCCGGCCACCAACTCCGGCAACTACGTCCGCCCGGCCTTCATCACTCCACAAGTCGTCAACCCCGGCTTCATCGCCACCGGCTACGGCTTCGTAACCTCTTCATCCACTCCCGTCGCCGGTCTCCGCTCCGCCATTCTCGGTGGCTCACCGGCTATCAATGGAGTCCGCGGTTTCAGCAACCAGTTCATCGTCTTCGACCTCTTCCTCTCCGGCTTCCTCAGCGAAGGCGAGCGCCACATGGTCCTCGAAAGCGGAGCCGAAACCTACGTCCTTCCCTCTGCCCTTCAGGTCGCCACCCGCCGAGCTCCAGAAGTCATCAACGTCAACTGGATCGCCTCCGCCGCTGACGGCACCCGCATGGCACTGGTCACCGCCACTGGCATCAACAACAAAACCCGCGTGCTCGTCGATGGCGAACACGCTCCCGTCCGCAATTTCGATGAAGCCGCCGGCACCCTGCAAATCGCTGTCCCCACTGCCGCTTCCGGCCACGTCGCTCGTGTCGTGCTGCTCAATTCCGACGGCCAGAGCTCGCTTTTCCTCCGCCCCGATGCCCCGGCCCAACTCCCCTTCACCGAATCGGAAGCAAGCAGCTTCACGATCACTCCAAATACCATCAACCCTGCTACAGAAACCGTTTACGAAATTAACTCTCCAGGCGCTCGCTTCCAGTCCGGTCGCGTTACGGTCGGCTTCGGCTCAAGCGACATCCAGGTGCGGGCCCTCACCGTCCTCTCACCCACCAGGCTTCTGGTCAGTGTCGTAGCCACTCCTCAAGCTCCTTCTGCAAACTACACAGTCACCGTGCAATCCGGCCTCAATCATATGCAGCTACGCAATGGCCTTGGCGTACAAAATCTCTCGGTAGCCTTTGGCCGCCCAGCCCTCCAGCCAGACTCACGCTGGACCACCGAAACCGGCAACCTATTCGTGATGCCAGGCTCAAACGCATTAGTCCTGGTAGCGGGCCTCAACTCGAGCAACCCCCGCGTCACAGCCACCCTCAACGACCTTCCCATCAATGTTCTTTCCGCCGCCTCTGGTAGAGTCCTCCTACAAATCCCTGCCACCGCCAACACCGGATGGGCGCAGCTTAAACTAAACATCGAAGGCGAAACTGTCAATAGCGTTTTAGTCCTCATCACCGGCGCAGCCCCCACTATCCAGCGTCTCGAAGGTTCAGACCAATTCAACATCGACACCATCCGCCCCGCCATTCCGGGCGACCAGATCCTGGTCACCTTCACCGACCCTTCGCAGTCGACCGATTCCACCCTTCGGGCAAACGAAGTTTCCCTGACCCTGGGTGAAACTCCGATCTACACTCTCCGCGTCGATCGCATTGCCGCAGGAGTCTTTCAGGCCGCGATCACTCTTCCCAGAGGTACACCAGATGGTACGCAGTCTCTTTCGGTCATCGTTAACGGTCGCCCTTCTTCTGCTTTCAACATCGCTGTCCGCAACCGATAGCCCCAACGCCCGAAAATAGTCGTCAGTGCTCCTAACTCTCCTCCTCCTCACCCTCGCCCAGTCGCCCGAATACATCCGCGCCGGCAACCCCGACGACATCGTCACCAAACCCAAGCCCGGCTATCTCCTGATGGGCGGCGGCAAAGACGTAGAAGAAGCCTTCCAGTGGATGATTGAAAAATCAAGCGGCGGCGACTTCCTGATCCTCCGAGCCCGCGGCACCGACGCCTATAACCCCTTCGTCCAGAAACTCGGCAAGGTCAACTCGGTAGCCACCCTCATCCTCAAAAACCGCGAGCATTCAAACGACCCAACCGTCATCGACCACATCGACAAAGCCGAGGCGATCTTCATGGCCGGCGGTGACCAATGGAACTACATCCAGTTCTGGAAAGACTCCCCCGTCTCCAAGGCGATCCAACGGCGCATCGATGCCGGAGTCCCCGTCGGCGGCACCAGCGCAGGCCTTGCCGTCCTCGGAGAATACTATTTCTCGGCCCAGCACGACACCATCACCTCAGAGCAAGCCCTCCAAAACCCCTTCGACGAGAAAGCCAACGTCGGCACTGACTTTCTCAAAATCAATGCCCTCAAAGGCACCCTCACCGACAGCCACTTCACCCCTCGCAAGCGCATCGGCCGCCTCGCCGCCTTCCTCGCCCGTCTCAACAACGTCAAAGGCATCGGCATCGACGAACGCACCGCCCTCCTGGTTGAGCCAAACGGAGAATCAAAAGTAGTTGGCACGAGCAAAGTCTGGTTCCTGAAGCTCATCGAAGCCCCCACCCAACTCAAACCCGGCCAGCCCCTTACCTTAAAGAACATCGAAGTCCAAACCATAGAGCCAAACCAGTCCTTCAACTTGAAGACGTGGTCTTCACCAAGCGCCGTAATATCCAAACTCAACATTGAAAACGGCAACATCACAGCATCACAATAGATGATGCGATGATGCAATCAAGATGAGAACGACAATTACTCTCGAACCTGACGTGCACGCTTTGCTACAGAAGGTGATTGATGAACGCAACCTCACCTTGAAACAGGCAGTCAATTTTGCCATTCGTGAAGGGCTAACCGCCGATGAACCCCAGCGCAAGCCATTCATCCAACCAGTCTTCGATATGGGCGAATGCCTCATCCCCGACGGCTGGAGTGTCCAGGCTCTAGCCGATGCTTCCGAAGACTACGAACTCCTCCGCAAGTGATCTTGCTCGACTGCAATCTTCTTCTCCATGCCATCCAGCAATCATCTCCCCGCCACATAAAAGCCAAAGCTCATCTGCAAGCACTCTTCTCCGAAAATCAAACGCTCCCATTCACTTGGAAAGCTTCACTAGCCTTCCTGAGAATCAGCACAAAGCGTGAACTCTTCGTCCGTCCACTGACTGCCAATGAAGCCTTGGCCACTATAGGCAACTGGTTGGACCAACCCAATTGTGTCTTCCTGGAACCAGGCACAAACCACTTCAAGGTGCTCTCAAATCTAGTTTCTGCAACCGGCGTCGCTGGCAACCTAACCTACGACGCTCACCTCGCAGTAATCGCAATCGAACACAATGCAGAACTTCATTCCTTCGACAACAATTTCGCCCGCTTCCCAAAACTCAGTTTCCAACTCCTGAAATAGCTATCTATGCTTCAGGCAGTACTAAGTTCATGTTAAGCATCTTCCCTTTGATTCACATTGGGTAGTCACAGGAGGAACAATCGGCCCCCATTCTCTCCTGTCCAACTGCTCGACTTTACAAAATCACCAACCCCATCTAAAACCGGTAGCTGACTTCCAGATAGCCAAACTGCGCGCTTTGTCCTTTTGGATAAATTGCCTTCACAACACTCCTTCCCAGCGACCTGCCGTAGTAACAAGAGACGCTGATATCTTTGCGGACATTCCAGTCAACTCCGGCATCCACCAGATTCGCCAGGCTTCTGGCCCCGCCCCCATTTCGCCCCTGATAGCCAAAACTCCACGGTTGAAACGCCCCACCTCCCGCATACCAGAGATCCTGCGCCGAGCTCAGCCTCAGCGCGTGTAAGT
>CAZZGS010000592.1:1475-3549 GCA_964653845.1 uncultured Bryobacter sp. | reverse complement strand
ATTTGAGAGGGCATTCGTGGCGGGGGATGCTGGTGGGGTTGTGGGCGGACCCGGTGGAGTTTCGGTCTAAGGTTTATCCGGATCCGGCTAAGTATGCGGCGGAGTTGAGGAAGGTGGCGGCGCGGTGCCGGGTGGGGAAGAGGCAGTAATCAGAGGAGGAGTTTTAATGGCGAGTCCAGCCTGATAGCAGTGTGATGTGCCTTCAATGGGCTGCGCCGAGCCGACCATGCTTGCGAGGGAGATTGAACGGCAATTGCCCGGTGATACGGCCTCGTCCATAGATGAGGCTAACGGTATTTAAGGATGGCATTCAACCTGCTTACCAGTCACCTGACGACTAATACCGGAAATGAGTGAAAGTAAACAATGAAGAACTTCGAAGTTAAGGTGGAAGACCGTACCGAGAAAACACTGGTCGACCAAGTTAGGCAACACGACCCTGCGGCATTTACAGAGTTGATCCGTCGAGCATCTCAGTTTTCCTACCGCCAGGCGATGCTAATTCTTGGAAATCGCGAAGACGCCGAGGATGAGGTACAGAATTCCTATCTCAACGCCTGGCGGCATATCGAACAGTTTCGCGCACACGTAAAGTTTTCCTCCTGGCTGTCTATCATCGTGAGAAACCAATGCTTTATGCGGTTGCGAAAGTTACGCCGAGGACGCTTTATCTACTTGGATGACAGTAATGAGCAGACGGGATATCAACCGTCAGCCGCATACGAGCTGAGCCGATCACCCGAGGACCTGTTCTATTCCGGGCAACAATCGGCACTGCTAAAGCACGAGATCCAAAGCTTACCGTTCGTATTTCGCGAGGTTTTGCAATTGTGCGATCTTGATGGGTTGAATACCGCAGAAGCCGCCCGACAGCTTTGCATTACGCTCCCAGCGCTAAAATCGCGACTCTGTCGCGCGCGTCACGAATTAGAGAGGAGAGTTGATTTAATCGCCGCCCCCCTTGCGATTCGCCGCGAGCCACGATCGCGTGTCTTTGCCTACGGGCGTACTTGATCCTGGGTGAAGAGCCGATCGGCCCTCACGATGAACCTGGTGGGGGCCGAACTAAGCCTTTTAAAATGAGTTGGATGAGGACAGCTATTGCAATGCCCTGAAAATGTCTTCGTTTCCGTTTGATTTCTGCACATTCAAATGCAATGGACCCCGGCGTGCTTCTCTTCTTGTTTGGAACCTCGTCTTAGAGACGATTTGTTTCCAACAGAGGAGAACACTGAAATGAACTTGAACCTTAAAAGTCTTTTAGTATTGACACTTACGACCGCAGTCGTCACGACGACTGCGCTGGCCCAGCAGCCATCAGCGCCTCAAGAGCACGGCAAAATGATGTCGGGCAAGATGGCTGGCATGGGCGACCAGCACACGAAAATGATGGCAATGCATGACAAAATGATGGCCGACAAGAAGGCCATGGACGCAAAGATGGATCAGAAAGTCGCGACTATGAACGCTGCCCAAGGCTCGGCAAAGATCGATGCCATGGCCAACGTTATCAATGAAATAGCCGCTCAACACAAGCAGATGACGAACCATATGGACTCCATGCATAAAGACATGATGGGTAATATGGGGCACCCCGACGCGAAGATGAAGGGCATGGACATGGGCAAGATGTCGAAGGGAAGCCAGAAATAATATCGCGCAATTGGTTGCGACGGCTGAACGCCACATGACCGCTTGGCGTCAGAATGCTCGCCTTAACTAAGAACCTGAGCATCCCTCAAGATCTGGAGTGAACTGAGGCTGGATCTTGAGGATTTAAGAAAGGCAGGGAGCTAAATGATGAACCAAGGATGGATGGGTGGCGGGTGGGCCGGCGGCGGAATGTTGCTTTGGACGGTTATCGGCGTACTTGTGGCGGTTCTGCTAGTCGTCTTGATTAACAAGGTGTCCGCGAAGTAATCGCGCGGTCAAGAGCCGTGAGTAGAAAAAATTAAAGATTGGAGTTTACAGGAGAAATGATATGGCAAATACAACGATGGTAAAAGATGTCGTCTGCGGCATGGATATCGATGTCGATTCCGCCGCCGCCAAGAATGACTACAAGGGGTAGAAT
>CAZZGS010000592.1:0-1465 GCA_964653845.1 uncultured Bryobacter sp. | reverse complement strand
CAAGGGGCAGACTTACTATTTCTGCAGCTTGGGCTGTAAGACCAAATTCGAAGCAACCCCGGAATCAACTTTGCGAGATTCCGGAGAAAAGGGCAAAAGCGGTGGCTGTGGCAGCGGCTGCGGGTGTGGTTGAAATCTGGTGGGAGCGTCGATGAACAAGAACAACTCAGAGACTGAGCCAGTGCGAGATGAAGTGGCGAAGCGGGCGTACGCTCTCTATCTGAAGGAAGGGCGCCCATCGGGACACGACGTGCAGAATTGGCTGGAAGCCGAGGCTCAGACAAAGTATTCCGGTTCCGATCAGCCAGAATCAAAGGTGCGTAATACTACGTCAGGATCTGCCCCAACGGCTGCCGGTAAGGTGATAAACGCTTCACGAGAATATGTTTGTCCAATGCACCCCCAGATTGTTCGCAGCGAACCAGGGAGTTGCCCCATCTGCGGAATGGCTCTGGAGCCCCGGAATACATCAGTCGATGAGGCCGAGAATCCCGAACTGAAGGACATGCAGCGGCGATTCTGGACTGGCGTGGCCCTGACGACCCCAGTGCTGATGTCGGCGATGGGAGATATGATTCCGGGCCAACCACTCGCGCGATTGGCCGAAGCCGGGACTTGGATCTGGCTTGAGCTTGTTCTGACGACGCCGGTGGTTCTTTGGGCCGGATGGCCCTTCTTTGTGCGAGCGTGGAATTCCGTTATCAATCGCAGCCCGAATATGTTTACGCTGATCGGGCTTGGTGTGGGCGTTGCTTACATATACAGTCTCATCGCAGCCATAGTTCCCGGTATCTTCCCGGTCGCGTTTCGCGATCAGGCCGGAGGAGTTGCGGTCTATTTTGAAGCAGCCGCCGTAATTGTCACGCTGGTGCTGCTTGGGCAGGTACTTGAGCTGAAGGCTCGCAGTCAGACCGGCGCCGCTATCAAAGCTCTGCTCGGACTGGCACCAAAGACAGCCCGAATCATCCATGATGACGGCGCTGAGGTGGATCTTCCGCTCGATCAGGTGAAGACGGGGGACCGACTACGCGTTCGGCCAGGGGAGAAGATTCCTGTCGACGGTGTCGTTCTTGAGGGTGGGAGCAGTGTGGACGAGGCGATGGTGACGGGAGAGCCGATTCCGGTTGAGAAGACAACTGGTGACCGAGTGACCGGAGCCACAGTGAACGGAACGGGCTCTATGATCATGCGGGCAGAGCGTGTCGGCGCCGATACAGTGCTGGCGCAGATCGTGCGCATGGTTACTGAGGCGCAGCGCAGCCGAGCGCCCATCCAGAAACTTGCCGATCAGGTAGCCGGATATTTTGTGCCGGCAGTGCTTGGAATCGCAATAGTTACATTTGTCGTCTGGGCGACTGTCGGCCCTTCACCCCGAATGGCGCACGCGCTGATCAACGCTGTGGCGGTGCTGATTGTGGCCTGCCCCTGTGCGCTGGGTCTCGCCACACCAATGTCGATCATGGTG
>CAZZGS010000591.1:0-3550 GCA_964653845.1 uncultured Bryobacter sp. | reverse complement strand
CGATCATGCATCGCAAACTGATTAGGGCTGGTCTTCGTGGGCCCAATGCGCTCAAGATCTTTTACGGCTCCAAGGTCTTTTTTGGCGTGGTTGTGCCCGTCGTCATGAGTCTCCTGGTGGCTGGTTCGCCGGCCGATGCGAGCAATAAATTTGTTGCAGTACTTGCCGCCGTCGCTGCAGGCTTTTTTGGCCCTAACGAATACGTCAACATCCTGAGCAAGCGCCGCCAGAAAGAAATTCAGCGCGGCCTCGCCAACGGCCTCGACCTTCTTGTCGTCTGCGTTGAGAGTGGCCTTGGCCTTGATCAGGCTATTCTTCAGGTCTCAAAAGAACTTGAGCATGCCCACCCTGAAATCTGCGAAGAATTCATGTTGGTCAACCTCGAACTCAAGGCCGGCAAGCGCCGTGTCGAGGCCCTTCGCAACCTCGCCGAGCGTACCACGGTTGACGACTTGAAGAAGCTCGTCGCTGTGCTCATCCAGGCCGACCGCTTCGGCACCGGTGTAGCCCAGAGTCTGCGCCAGCACGCCGACTTTATGCGCGTTCATGCCCGGCAGGTAGCTGAAGAAAAGGCCGCCAAGCTGGGCGTCAAGCTTATTTTTCCAATCTTTTTCTGTATTTTGCCTTCCTTGTTTCTCGTTACAGTCGGGCCCATGGCCGTTAAGATTGTGCGCGAACTTGGACCAATGATGAACAACATGTAGCCCTGAAGTTTCAAGGGCATTCTACCGAAGTAATAAGTAAAGACAACTACAGGTCGCGGGTTTAAGAATCGCAACTGGAAAGGAGAACTCAATATGGACGGAGATATGTTTAGAATCGTCTGCGTTGTGCTCGCAGTCAGCCTGCTTGGTTTGATTGTGCTGCGCCGCAAGAAGAATGTTGAAGAGTAGTTTCGTTGTCGGATTTCGCTAGCTGAGGCGTGTGCCCGGAGAGGGATTGACACACGCCTCGCAAGCATAGATTTATTTGGTTTGGTTACGGAGGGTTGAGTTATGAAAGGCATTTTGGGCATGAAAATGGCAAATAAGATTCTTACTTGGACTGGCGCGCTGCTGACGCTCGCGCTCTTGGCTGGTCCCTTTGCGGGCAACGCATCCGCTGCTACTTTCGGCAGGCCCATCATCATCGGCGGGCAAGCCGCTGATCTTGCGCTGGACGAAGGGCGTGGTGTACTCTACATAGCCAACTTCACCGGCAACCGGATTGAAGTCATGTCGACTGAGACCGGCGTGATTCAAACCTCATTCAATGTGGCACCCCAGCCCGGCTCGATCGCCCTTTCGCCTGATCGCCGCTGGTTGCTCATCGCTCACTTCGGCAATTTCGCCACACCGAATCAGCCTCGCAATGGGCTGACGCTGATCAATCTCGAGTCGAATCAGCGGCAGACCTTCTCGCTCACCGCTACTCCGCTGAGTGTCGCCTTTGGCTCCGATGGTCTTGCCCTGGTCGCCACCTCAAACGCCTTCCTGATCTTTGACCCCATCACTGGAAGCACACGCACATTACAGACCTTTACCGATCTGGCGCTCAAGACTTTGCCTGTTCCTTTTAATAACTATCCCCAGAATGTGGTCGCCAGCTCGAGCCAGGCGACCAGGGATCTCACTCGCATCTACGGTGTCCTTCAGGCTGGTGCCAGCGATTCTGATGTTCTCGTTTACCGCTACGACGTAGGCCAGGTATTGATCACGGGCGGCCGTGTTTCATCACCTCCATTGGCACCCCGTACGTTGAGCACCAATGCCAACGGCACCAACATCCTCGTTGGCTGGGCGATGCTCAATGAAAATTTTGTCAATGTTAGTCAGTTTCCCAATGCGAGCGGCGTGCTGAACGTCGGCGGCCATGTGATCGATTCGGTCCGTGGCCTCATCTATGCACAGATGAATGAGCAAATTGTTGCGGCCACCACCCCTACTGGAGGAACTACCCCGCCCGCAACCGGCGTCTCCGCCTTCGAGCAGTCAAAGATTCTACAAATCCTCGATGTCGACAATCTGACGGTTCGTGAACGCATCAAGATCCCTGAAAACCTCTCAGGTAAGGCGATCCTCAGCTCCGACGGCAATACAATGTATGCCAGCAGTGAAAGTGGCATCATGATCCTTCCCGTTGGAGATCTCTATCGCCAACGCAAGGTTGTATCGAATGTTCCTGATCTTGTCTTCCGCGGCAACTTCTGTGATCGCCGCATTGCAGTTCAACAATTTGTTGTGACTGACTCAAGCGGCCAGAATACAGACTTCACTCTTTCCAATGTTCCTGCCGGAGTCTCTGTGTCGGCCCTCAGCGGAGTAACCCCGGCTGTGATCACTGTTTCGGTCGATCCGCTCACCTTCAGCAACACTCGCGGTACCGCCGTTCGTACGATCAACATCAATTCCGACGGATCTATCCTCAACGCTTCGAGTATTCGGCTTCTTATCAACTCGAAAGAGCCTGACCAACGTGGCACGAGCATCAATGTCCCAGGCACTCTGATCGACATTCTTGCAGATCCTGCTCGCGACCGTTTCTTCGTGATCCGCCAGGACAACAACAGCGTTCTGGTCTTTGATGGGTCAAGCTATCAACAGATCGCGACACTTCGCACAGGCAACACTCCGACGCAGTTGGCTATAAGCTTCGATCGCCGCAATCTCCTGATTGGCAGCGACAACTCGCAGGTGATCTATGTCTACTCTCTCGACACTTTGCAGCAGCAGCCTTCCATTGCGATGCCTGGTGGACACTACCCGCGCAGCATTGCTAGTGCAGCCGGCACAACGTTAGTCGCTAGCCGCGTAGCAGGCCCTCAGCACAAGATTTCCCGCGTTGACTTCGTCTCCCGGAGGGCGACAGAGCTGGCGACGCTCGATGTTTTTGAAAATAACATCAATATTGATACCGTCCTCATTGCCTCGCCCAACGGCGCCAAGATCATGGGTGCCTCCAAAGACGGCACAACGTTGCTCTTCGATGGCAACTCCAATTCCTTTGTCGCCTCGCGTAAGGACAACACCGTCCTCGGTGGCTCCTATGCGGCCTCTAGTTTTGACCAGTTCGTGGTTGGCAACTTCCTGTTAAACGCTTCACTGGTTCCGATCCGCCGCCTGGCTCCTGACACACAGCCGAACCACGGCTTTGCCTTTGTCGACAATACCGGCTTCCGCACCACCTCGGCCAGTCTTGATGGCCCGGGTACAATCCAGCGCATCTCATTCCCAACCGGGTCGGCGCAGATTGGCACTCGGATCGTTGAGTCACCCGTGCCAGCCAATGCTGTCACTCAGCCTTTCATCCGCACTGTTGCCCCGCTTTTCTCGCGGAATGCAATCGTTGTCCTCACTGTCTCCGGCTTCACCGTCCTCCCCTGGACCTATGACGCTGCTGTCGCTACACCGAAGATCACCAAGGTAACCAACCTTGCGGATGGTTCAACGGCAATCGCGCCGGGTAGCTTGGTCAAGATTGAAGGCAACGACCTCAGCCCAATCAATCAGGCTTCACGTGAGCGTCCTCTTCCGACCGCACTCGGTGAAAGCTGCATCACCGTAAATGGCCT
>CAZZGS010000590.1:2139-3559 GCA_964653845.1 uncultured Bryobacter sp. | reverse complement strand
ACGTTCGCGACGCGATGATGACGGTGGTGACAACACTTCTGTCGATGTCAGGGCCGCGCCGCCGAAGTTCTCGTCGATGGCGACACCTTCAAAGTAGTAAGAGAACGCGAATCCTGGGAAGACCTGGTCCGCGGAGAATCCGCCTAAGCCACCTTCACATCGGTAGCCGCAAAATCGTTGCCCTTAAACAGAAGCGGAAGAGCCTTCTGCTTCGCGAGCGCATAAGCAAAGCAATCCCCCATATTCAACCGCGCCGGACTTCGTCCAAATCGCTGAAAAGCAGCGAATGCAAGACTCGCCTGCTCAGCGTCGATAGGCACAACTTTGATGGATAGCTTTGACAAATAGAGGGCAACTATTGGTTCCCCACCTTGTCCAAGCGAACGGAACATTCGAACTTGAACCTCCCACCAATTCACCGGGCTAATCCAAAGCTCGGCAGCCGATTTGATCTTTGCCTCGTGGTAATCGGCATCCGATTCCTCAAGCAGTATCGCAAGCAAAGACGACGCGTCTATGACCATGGAGACTTCGGCAATCCATCCTCATCGTAAAGATCTTCGTCGGTCCAAGGAGTTCCTACCCTGGGCATTCGACGAATTTCTTCAAGAAGTCGGTCGGCCTCCTTCCACCTTTCAGCGCGCTCAGCGGCTAGCTTCGCTTTCTGGCTCTCAAGCCCAGTTCGCACCGCATCAGCCACCGCATCCGTAATCGAAACCTTCATTAGTTCCGCCAGCGCACGAATATCATTCGCAACATCCACCCGCCGAATCTGAATTGGGGCTTTCATGATTTTAAATTTATCATGAAAGCCCCGCCTATCATGCAAACGACTCGCGCAACAACTTCAAGCTCTTAGGCACGGCGGTCGACGCATCCTCTTTTCCCTCCATCTCCAAACTCACCCACCCACCAAACTTCGCCGCCTTCAAAATCCCGGCAATCTTCTTGTAATCGAGATCCAGCGTGTACCAAACCCCACCGCCATAATAGGTCTTCGCCTGCACAATCGAAGCGTGGGGAGCCAACGCCGCAATGCCTTCATAGTAGTTGTCCGGATAATTCCCGGTATCCAAATTGATGCCCAGCCAGGGCGAATTTACCCGCTTCCAAATATCAAGCAACGTCGGAATTTTCGTCGTCAAGCCCCAATGATTCTCCAGCGCCATCTTCACTCCGGCCGCCTGAGCATGCGGCAGAATCGCCCGAATCGAATCCACACACCAGCCAATCGCGTCCGCTTCCTTGTAACCGGCAATCGGTGGCTCCTCCCCTTTGGCCTTCATCAAATCGTCAAAACTTTTGATCGTCTTCCAGCGCCCGGAATTCAAGCGGATACAAGGAATCCCCAACTGCGCCGCAAGATCGATGCAGTGCTTCGTATGATCGATATCCTTCTGTCGCGCAGCCGCTTCCGGCG
>CAZZGS010000590.1:0-2129 GCA_964653845.1 uncultured Bryobacter sp. | reverse complement strand
GGATCGACAGCATCGGCAGCGCCAGTCCCTGATCAAAGGCCCTCTGCTTCAAGCTATTCAAGTAGCTCTTCTCTTCCGATGCAAACTGACGGTGCAACAATTCCACACCGTCAAAACCCATAGTTTTCGCCTGATCGATCACTTTTTCAATCGGATACTTTTCAGCTTGAAAGTGCCAAAACGAATAGGTTGAGACGGCGATCTGCTGGCGGGATTGACCCATCAACAAGGGCGCAAGCGATGCGCCAATAGCGGCGCGACGAGATATTGACATATCCTAAGATTAAATCATGTCTTCCCGTAGAGAATTCCTCGAAGTCAGCGCCATCGGCGGCGCGGTGGCCAATCTGGCCCAAGCCCAAAAGGTATCGCCGAACGACAAGATCCGCGTCGGTTGCATCGGCATGGGCAACATGGGCCTCGGCGACGTCAAGACCATCTCCACAGTCCCCGGTGTCGAATTCGTCGCTGTTGCCGACGTCTACGAAGGCCGCCTCACCAACGCCAGGGAACTCTTCGGCAAGCAGATCTTCACCACCCGCGACTATCGCGAGATCCTCGCCCGCCCCGACATCGACGCCGTCATCATCGCAACCCCAGACCACTGGCACGCTACTCAAGCAGTCGACGCCCTCAAGGCCGGCAAGCACGTCTACTGTCAGAAGCCCATGGTCCAGGACCCCGCCGATGGCCACAAAGTCATCGCCGCCGAAAAAGCTTCCGGCAAGATCCTCCAGGTCGGCAGCCAGCGCGTCAGCTCGATCCTCTACAGCCGCCTCCGCGAAGTTATCAAAGAAGGCAAGATCGGCGAGATCCGCATGATCGAGGCTTTCTACGATCGCAACTCAGCCCTCGGCGCATGGCAGTACGTGATCCCCTACGACGCCTCACCAAAGACTGTCGATTGGGACACCTTCATCGGCGCAGCCAAGAAGCGCCCCTTCGAACCCATCCGCCTCTTCCGTTGGCGCAACTACCAGGACTACGGCACAGGCATCGCCGGCGACCTCTTCGTCCACCTCTTCAGCGGCATCCATTACGTCATGGATTCTAACGGCCCCGAGCGCGTCTTCGCCTCCGGCGGCACCTACTACTGGAACGACGGCCGCGACGTACCCGATCTCATGATCGGCCTCTACGACTACCCCAAGACCGACAAGCACGGCGCGCACCAGATCACCCTCCGCGTGAACTTCGAAGCTGGCACCGGCGGTGGCCAGAGCTTCCGCTTCGTAGGAACCGAAGGCTACATCACCCTCGACGTATCCAGCGGCTTCACCGTCACTTCGACCCCAAGAGAAGCCCGCCCCGGCTACGATCTCCAGCCCTTCCCCAAGCACGTCCGAGATAACTTCATGAGCGAGTACTCAAAGAAGTATCCCGACCAGAAGCCCAGCGCCGACGCAATGCGCCCCTCCACAAGCTACAGCTATAGGCTACCGGCTGGCTACACGGAACAATACGCCCACCATGCCAATTTCATCGATGCGATCCGCAACAACCGCCCGGTAATCGAGGACGCCACCTTCGGCCTCCGAGCCGCCGCCCCGGCCTTACTCAGCAACATGAGCTACTTCGAAAAGCGCCAGGTCCAGTGGGACCCGATCGCGATGAAAGTCAAGGCCTAACGGTACTCCACCTCATCGCCCCCAACTAGCGCGGTATTCAACAATGCCGTCGCATCCCCCTCAACCTCAACGCTGCGCAGCTTCTTCCCCCAGAACCTGCGCAGCGTAACTGTTTTAGCCTGCCCGGCAAACATCCGAAGCGAAGTCCCCCAGGCCAACGCCTTAACCTCCCCATTCACCCGCACAAGCACCTCGGGCGACACCGTCACCTCCCCCTCAAACGAAAAACAAACCCCTTTGGATCGAGCCACCAGCGCCGCACAACTCTCCCCAGGATTCTCACGCAACCGCTTCTCAAGCCCACGCATCTCGGCCACACTACTAGCCCCAAGAACCAGCGCCGCTCGCTTCGTACCAGACTTCAAATAATGCGTAAGCATCAACAACCGGTAAACCGGCAAAACCCGCGCCCCCTTACCAAATGCCAAATCCTCCCCAATAGCCCGCACGGAATCGGGCTTGGCATCCACCCCCTGATACCGAAAACCAACCCGCCCCCGC
>CAZZGS010000589.1:0-3560 GCA_964653845.1 uncultured Bryobacter sp. | reverse complement strand
GTTGAAACGGTCGGCATGAAGCCCGCCAGTGGTGCAGCTCCCCCTAGTCCGGTCGCAATCCCCTAAGGCTTTCCTGTAAAGCTCTATTTTGACGGCTCTGATGAAACCGAGGAATTCAAGTATGTCTTATCTCAGCAATCCCCAAAAGCTCCTGGCATTTGCCCTGGCTGGCCTTATCGTCCTTCCAGCCCCAATGCCCCTGGCTGCCCAGTCGATGAATGTCGTCGACCTCAGCATGACCATTGGCAAGAGCCTGGTGATCGACTATCCCGTCGAAATTGGTCGCATCTCGACCTCCAGCCCTGAAGTAGTTGATGCCGTCCCGGCGACGGCAAAAGAGTTCCTGCTCCACGGCAAGGGTCACGGCTCGGCAACTGTCGTCGTCTGGGCAAAGACCGGTGCGCGCACCATGTACAACGTCACCGTTGAACACAACCTCGAGCCCATCCGTAAGCTCCTGAGTGAGACCTTCCCTACTGAAGACATCCGCATCCAGAGTGGTCGCGACTCGATCACCCTGGTCGGCAAGGTCTCAAGCAAAGACGTCGCCGATCGTGCCGTCGCCATCGCCACTCCCCTGGCCAAGACTGTTGTCACCAATCTTCAGATTGCTGCTGCCCCCATCGAACAGCAGATCATCCTTCGCGTTAAGTTTATCGAACTCAATCGCGCCGTCGGTATGCAACTTGGTGTCAATCTCTTTAGCACCGGGGCCACCGGCACCGTCGGCGGTGTTTCAACAAATCAGTACACCCCGCCTTCGCTCCAATCGATCCGCGGCCCAAATCCAAATGGTTCCAGCGTCCCGCCGGTCTTTACTATCACCGACGCTCTCAATATCTTCGCCTTCCGCCCCGACTTGAATCTCGGTGCTGTCATCCGAGCTCTGCAGAGCCAGGACATTCTCCAAATCCTCGCCGAGCCGAACCTGACTACCCTCAACGGTAAAGAGGCCAGCTTCCTCGCCGGTGGTGAGTTCCCGGTTCCTATTCTTCAGGGCGGCGGTAACGCCGGTGCCGTTACGGTCCAGTTCCGTGAGTACGGTATTCGCCTCAATTTCAATCCGATCATCACCCCCAACGGCACAATCAAGATGTACGTCAAGCCTGAAGTCTCGACGATCGACCTTTCCAACGCCGTGTCGCTGTCCGGCTTCACCATCCCTGCTCTTGCCACCCGCCGGATGGAAACCAACGTCGAACTCAAAGAAGGCCAGAGCTTCATGATCGCCGGCCTAATGGATGATCGCGTCATCGAGCAAATGTCCAAAATCCCTGGCTTGTCGAACATCCCAATTCTTGGTGCTCTCTTCAAGAGCCGTCTCGAGCGTAAAACCAAGACCGAGTTGATCGTCATTGTCACCCCCGAGATCGTCAAGCCCTATAACCCTGATGACAAGCTGCCGGTCCCTGAATTCCCCAAAGAATGGCTCCAGCCCTTTAAGGTCACCAAAAAGGTTGCCGATCCGGTCCGCCAGACTTCTGCCATCTCAGCCCCCAAGAAGGCCGAATCCGATCCGAAGAACCCCTTCCTCTTCTGGAAGAGCGGCAAGAAGACGGCTACAGCGGCAAACGCAGCGGTCAACCCGGCTGATGCAGCGGCACCATTAAATTCCGACCCAACATCTCCATCTCAAGCGCCGGCACTTCCTGCCGCTCCCACTCCTGTTGCCCCCGTCCCGGTCCCGGTGGCCCGTATGAATCCGCCTGCGGCCAACAGCGGCCTCAGCGCCATCCCCGGTCAAACCGGAATTGGCGGAGGCGGAAACTAGCCAGCCGCGCCACGCTTGCTAAAGGCACACGATGATGAATTCAGCCTCATTTGGGTCGATCGGAGTAGAGCTCACCGCAATCCTGATTTGTCAGGATCGCGAGCTGGCTTCTGTCTTCACTCGTTCCGTGGAGCAGTCTCGCGCCTTCCAGGTTATGGCGGACCTCAAGGGATATCCGCCCCGGCAGACCCTTGAGATCCGTTTGCGTCAGGTCCAGCCAGATGTTGTCCTCCTCGATCTGGCCAGTAACATCGACGCAGCCTGTGAATTGATTCAGATGATCGCTCAGGTTGCCCCTGCCACCAGCGTCATCGGCATTCATAACCAAAACGATTCCGATGCCTTGTTGCGCTCCCTTCGCCTTGGGGCGAGCGACTTCCTCTACGCCCCATTTGAACAAAACGCGCAGCTTGAAGCCGCCGACCGGCTACGCCGCGTTAAAGAACCAGAACAAAGCTCCGAGCGTGAGTTGGGCAAGGTCATCGCCTTTGCCAGTTCCAAGCCCGGCTCAGGCGCCTCTACACTGAGTGCCCAGACCGCCTTTACGCTCAAGAAAATGACGGGCCGCCGGGTCCTCCTCCTCGATCTTGATCTGATGGGTGGCACCATCGGCTTTTACCTCAAGCTCAATCACGCTTACTCCATGCTGGACGCGATCGAACATGCCAATCGCTTAAATCCGGCGATCTGGAGCTCAATGATCGCCCACAGCGGTGGCATCGATATCCTTCCTGCGCCAGACACCCCGGTTTCGGCCGAAGTCCCAAGCGACAGACTCCACGCCGTGCTCCAGTATGCACGCATGCTTTATGACTGGATCGTCGTTGATCTTCCGGCCGTATTTTATCGGCCCAGTCTGCTCATGCTCACCGAGGCAGATTACATGTACCTGGTCTCCACCGGCGAGCTGCCGAGCCTCCATCTTGCCCGCAAAGCGATCAATATGCTGGGCCAGCTTGGCCTCACCAAAGACCGCTACAAACTTCTCGTCAACCGCGTAAACAAGCGCGACGGGATTGGTCTTGCCGACCTTGAAAAGATATTCAACTCCCCCGTAGATGCCATGTTCCCGAACGATTACTTTTCGCTCCACCGTGTTGTGACCCTCGGCCAGCCCCTCGGCTCGGACTGCGAACTGGGCAAAGCCGTTGAAGGGCTTTCCAAAAAGATTTCGGGCAGCATCGAAGCCGAAAAGAAGAAGTCGACGAACATGCTTGAGGCGGCCCGTCCCGCTTTGTCTCAAACCTGAACGAACCCGGAAGATAACGATCGAAAGAATCTGAACCATGATTAGCCCATTAGATAGCGGATCGAAAACACAACTGAGTTGGGAACAACGCCTGCTCAAGAACGCCGGCAAGCCGAAGGTGCAGCTGAAGCCTGAATATCAGGAACTCAAGTTCACCCTCCACCGAAAACTCCTCGACAAGATCAATCTTGAGGCCCTCGCCACGATTGATAACCAGCGAGTGCGTGGGGAAGTCCGCCAGGCCCTGATTGCTCTGATCGATGTCGAGCCCACGCTGCTGAGCGCTCTTGAAAAGCAGCAGATCTGCGACGAAGTACTCGATGAAGTCTTCGGCCTCGGCCCTCTTGAGGCTATGCTTCAGGACGCCACCATCTCCGATATTCTGGTCAACACTCACAAACAGGTTTACGTAGAACGTAAGGGTCAGCTCGAGCTCACCAACGTTACTTTCCGCGACGACCAGCACTTGCTGCGCATCATCGACAAAATCGTCAGCCAGGTCGGCCGCCGAATTGACGAATCCAACCCAATGGTCGATGC
>CAZZGS010000588.1:1418-3572 GCA_964653845.1 uncultured Bryobacter sp. | reverse complement strand
GCCCATGTCCATCGCCAGTTCGGGGTCAGCCTCTTCCGGTAGCACCTCAAAGTCGGGATGAGCGAGAAACACCTTTCCCGCCTGAAAATCGAATTCGACTTTTCCAAACAAAGCCAATCGCAAACCTGGCACAATCTCGCTGGCTAGATATTTTGCGTTGTACCATCGCGCCAGCAGCCGGTTGCCCTGCTCGTCCTGCAAATCCGCCTCAAACAGAATTTGAGCGCCTTTACGCCATGCTCTGGTCCGGGTAGAAGCAACCATTGCAAGCACTGCGCCGCTCTGGCCTTCTCGCATCTGACGAAAGGGCACAAACCGGCTGCGATCTTCGTAGCGGAAGGGTGGATAAAATAACAGGTCCTCAACGGTCTCGAGGCCCTTCGCTTTGAGCTTTTCAGCCAGCGTTGGCCCCACGCCCTTGAGAAATTGCAATGGTGAGGAGAGTCGAACCAAAGCCGTAGTGTACAATGCCCGCAATGCGATTTATTATTTGCTTTCTGTTTTTCTTCGCCATTCCTGGCACAGCAGCGGACATCCGCATCGGCATCATCGGCACGGATACTTCCCATGTAGTCGCCTTCAGCAAGATTCTGAACGACCCCAAGCATCCCGATTTCATCCCCGGGGCGCGCATCGTAGCGGCATTCAAGGGTGGAAGCAAAGACATCGAATCCAGTAGCACGCGTGTCGACAAATACGCTGAAGAACTAGCCCGCGACTGGAAAGTGGAGATTGTCCCCGATATCGCCACATTGCTCACCAAGGTCGATGCCGTTTTGCTCGAAAGCGTAGATGGCCGATCCCACCTCCAACAAGCCCGTCCAGTCATCGCTGCCGGAAAACCTCTCTTCATCGACAAACCACTCTCTGCCACCCTTGAAGATGCCGTCGAGATCGCAAAGCTGGCCAAGGCCAAAGGCGTAAAGTGGTTTTCATCATCCAGTCTTCGCTGGGCGAAGAGCCTGGGCCCACTTGCGCAGCCTGGCCTCAAAGGCGCCATCGTCTGGGGACCCGGGCCGCTGGAAGAGCACCACTACCTTGAACTTGGCTGGTACGCCATCCACGCCTCAGAAATGCTGTTCACCTTGATGGGCAAGGGCTGCGAAACGGTCACTCGCACCTATTCGGCCGAGCAGGACGAAATCACCTGCCGTTGGACCGATGGGCGAATCGGAACAGTACGCGCACTTCGCCCGTATTCAGACTTCGGCGCAGTCGTATTCACGAAGGACAACAAGATCATCCAGACTCCCGCAAAGTTTGAATATTCCTATGTGCCGCTCGTTAAAGAATTCGTGAGTTTCTTCCAAACGGGCAAGACGCCAGTTGACCCCGCTGAGACGATTGAAATTTTCGAATTCCTCGATGCAGCTCAGAAGAGCCGCGAACAAGGTGGAAAACCAGTCAAGCTACGCAAGCTCGCCTGGTAGCCTACGCGACTCCGCCAGCCTGCTCAAATGCGTAAGCCAGGCGAAACATCGAACTCTCTTTGAAATGCCCGCTAAAGATCTGCATCCCGACAGGTAGCCCCTGTGCGGTATTGCCGCAGGGCACACTCATGCACGGAATACCAGCCAGATCGCCCGTAATTGTGTAGATATCCGATAAATACATCTGCATCGGATCCGCCATCTTCTCGCCGATTTTGAATGCCGGGAATGGGCTCACTGGAGCCACCAGAGCATCAACATCCCTGAGTGCATTTGAGAAGTCTCCAGCGATCAGGGTGCGAACCTTTTGAGCCTTCAGGTAGAAAGCATCATAGTAACCGTGGCTAAGCACATAGGTACCCAGCATGATACGACGTTTGCATTCCATCCCGAAAAACTCACCGCGGGTTTTGGCATACATATCGGTCAGCGTCGCGGCTTCGGCCCGCGCTGTGTAGCGAACACCGTCGTATCGGGCCAGATTTGAACTGGCCTCGGCAGTACAAATAATGTAGTAGCAACTGATGGCGTAGGGCGTGTGCGGCAGGCTCACTTCTTTGATTTCGCAGCCAAGCTTGCGCAGAACATCAAGTCCAGCATGGATCTTGTCGCCGGTCTCCGCTTCCAAACCCTCGAAGTATTCTTTCGGAATCCCAATCTTCATCCCGGCCACAGGTTTGCGCATTTCGGTCTGATAATCATCGACGGGAGCAAACGCACTGGT
>CAZZGS010000588.1:0-1318 GCA_964653845.1 uncultured Bryobacter sp. | reverse complement strand
CGTACAGGCCCAAATGCCGAATTTTCATTCGAAGAACCCATGGCAAATTCGTCGCAATTGGCCTTCCCGATAATCAAAGCCCCCGCAGCCTTCAGACGATCTACAGCAGTGGCATCGTAGGCAGGCACGTACTTCTCAAGCAACCTTGAAGCACAGGTAGTTCTCACACCCTTGGTCGAGAGGACATCCTTGACTGCGATCGGCACGCCCCCCAGAAGCCCTGGGTCTTCACCCCTGGCGATCCTGGCATCGACAAGGCTTGCCGCTTCTTCCGCCAATTCAGGGCTGAAAGTAAGGTAACCATTCGTCTTTGGATTTTCTGCTTCGGCAAATCGAACCGCTTCTCGAGCCAATTCGAGCGCGCTAAATTTCTTCGTCCGCAGGCCTTCTTTCACCTGTGCAATCGTCAAGCTGGCAAGATTTTCCATGCTTCGCATTCCTTCTAGCGCTCAATCACCCTGGGCACTTTGAAGTGCCCGGCTCCGCTCAACGCTGAATTGCGAAGCGCGTCTTCAGTGCCCAACAAGGTTCGATCCCGAACGACATCTTCCCGCAAGGAAGCCGTTGCAGGGGCCTCGAACAGAACTTGTGCCATGGCCTGGACATTGGAAGTATCGAGGGTCGACAACTGTTCCATGTGAGTCAACACCTCGGCCATGTCGTGCGCCATCCGTTCTACTTCTGCTTCAGTCAATTCCAGATTGGCCAATTTGGCCACCTTCCGGACGTCTTCTTTGCTAAATTGCATCTTTCAAGATCTTCTCATTGCTTAAGCCCTACTGGCCAGAGGCTCGGCGTTTCGACTTAAGGTACATTCGCCTCAATCCGGGGTCGCCAATCTTTCCAGCCTCAACATCTTTTGGCTCCAAACGAAAGTCAGGCGCGGCAACCGCCTGCGGCCCAAGCTTTGGAATCCCGATCCTGTATTCAATTTGCCGCGCAACCACTTTCCCCAACAGCCGCGACAACTTTGCAAGGATTTGCTTCTCGAGCGTATGCATCTGGCTCTGCCAAACCCTGTCATCCACCTCGACGACAATTCGATCCCTTACTAATTCACGAAAACGCGCGTGAGCCTCAATCCGATCCCCAACAGCAGCACGCCAAGCCGCGCGGGCAAGTTCTTCATTGCCAACAACTTCGTTCTTTAACTTCCCCAACAGCCGCAGCGCCTTGTCCATTTGCATTAACGAATTGGATTGTAGCAGGCAAGAAGCTCCGCTAGACCGCTAAAATTTAGAATGTGGTCTCATCTCCATTCATCCCTGATTTTCAACTTATTCTTGCCAGTCAATCCGCTCGCAGGGCGGCCTTGTTG
>CAZZGS010000587.1:0-3574 GCA_964653845.1 uncultured Bryobacter sp. | reverse complement strand
CTGGTCCTCTCCGTTGAGCAGTGAAGAAAGCGCAGCGATACCAATCCCGGTAGCGGACTTTTGAAAGAAATGACGGCGGGTCTGGAGCAGTGGGTGCATGGATCAATCCTTGGTGACCGTTTCGTCGAGGTTTAGCATCAGGCTGGCAAGGGCCATGTAAGCCGCCTGATCGGAAGGTTTAAGCTGCGTGTCTTGCGGAGATTCACCCTTCAAAAGATAAGTATCTACGCGGCCCGGATTAGTCGCAAAATAGTCGCGATGGTAGTTGAGACTGGACTTCAAAATCGCAAGCTCTTTGGCTGATGGGTCGCGGGCGAGCAGTAGCTTGGTGCCATATGAAATACGCGATTCATCTGTTGCGCCACCTTCAGTCAACATGCGGCGGCCAATCTGCCGGCAGGCTTCGAGGAAGGTGACGTCGTTCATCAGGTTTAATGCCTGTAGCGGCGTATTGGTGCGAGACTCGCGCACGGAGCAACTTTCGCGTGTCGAGGCATCGAAGTTGGTCATCATGGGCGGAGCAATGGTGCGCTTCCAGTACATGTAGAGAGACCGTCGATAGAGATCGGCACCGTGGTCTTGTTTGTAATCCATGTTCTGCATGGATTGTTCTTCCCATAGGCCGGCGGGCTGGTAGGGCTTGACACTTGGGCCCCCAAGCTTTCCGTTGAGTAAACCTGCCGCAGCCAATGCCTGATCGCGAATCGACTCGGCAGGCAGGCGCAGACGGGAGCCATGGGCGAGCAAGCGGTTCTCAGGATCCCGTTGCAGTAGCTCAGGCGTCGTGCGCGAGTCCTGGCGATAAGCCGCGCTCGTTACGATCAGCCGAACCATGTGCTTTAGATCCCACTTTGAATCCATGAACTCAGCGGCAAGCCAGTCGAGCAGTTCAGGGTGAGAAGGATACTCGCCCTGGCTTCCGAAGTCTTCGGTTGTCTTCACCAACCCGGTGCCAAATAGAAGTTGCCAGACACGGTTGATGTTCACACGCGCTGTCAGCGGATTCTCTCTGGCCACTAGCCACTTCGCGAGGCCCAGACGATCATTCGTCGTGTTCGCCGGCAGTGGGGGGAGAAAGCTGGGCAGGCCAGGCTCTACCTTCTCACCGGGCTTGTTGTACTCGCCACGGATCAGGATGTGTGTGTCGCGGCGCTGCGGGTTCTCGGCCATGATCATCACGGTCGGAAAGCTGCGCTCGAAAGCCTCACGCTGCTGCTCAAGCTGGATCAACTTCGCCCACAATCGCTTTTGCGCAGGAGGCGCTGCCGCTTCAAGATAGGCCTCTCGCACCTGCCGGGATTGGGGATCGGATAGCTTCAATGTCTGCCCCTGGGCCAATAGGGAAATGTCTTCTTGAGGAAGCGTCCGCGACCAGATCAGAAGCTCATCGATATTTCCAGCAAAGCGGCGATCGGGCCCGCCTCCAGAGCCGATGCGAAGCGGTTCTGGAAATTCCTTGCCACCATTGTTCAAGGGGCGATACAGATTATCGAGCTCCACCTTGAATTCAACTGGCTTAGCGTCCACATAGACTTGGACCCCCTCCGCCATGCGCGAGCCCGTGTAGGCAAGCGTTACATGCTGCCAAAGCTCTGGCTTCAAGACTGGAAGGATAGAGGTCATGCGAATGGCATCATCGTCATAGTCGCTAGTGAAGTGCACGTGGATATGGCCAGCACGCGCCTCAAGTGCAAAGCCCCGCCCGCGAGGCTTGTCATTCATGCGCGAAAAAAGCGTGCCATCGGGAGTCTTCTTTGACTGTGCCCAAAGCGCGATGGTGAAGCGATCCTCCATGTCAAAGTTGGCGGCATTAAAACCCGCATCGAGATAGGCAGTTCCGTTGAGTGAAACGGCCTTTCCAATGCGACCCGGGACAAACTGAACCTGGCCTGAATTGGCTCTGGTCTCGTCAGGATTCTCAAGGCTCAGCTTGCGCTTCAAATCAAAGCTGGGATGCCAATAGTCGATCGAATCGTTGGCCATGCCCGCTTGCCAGGCTCGCAGTTGCCCGGTGTTCACCTTGATGGCCGCGCGGGTTTGATCGATCGAATGAACCAGTTGCGTGAGTTGCGCCTGCTGCTCACGCGTCGGCGTCGAAATCATTGGAGGCGAGTTGCCATACTTCATCGCGCGTCCTTGTTCCGGGACGTTGTTGAAGTAGGCGTAGAACTGGTACATCTCTTTCTGCGTGAGTGGATCGTACTTGTGGTTGTGGCATCGCGCACAGCCAAAGGTTAAACCCATAAACACAGCGCTATTGGTCTCGACACGGTCAATGACGTATTCGACGTTGTACTCCTCGGCGACGATGCCGAGCTCGGTATTGGCGCGATGATTGCGCTGAAAACCGGTGCCCATCTTCTGCTCAACTGTGGCATTCGGAATTAGGTCACCAGCAATTTGTTCCACCACAAACTGATCGAAAGGCTTGTTCTTGTTAAAGCTCTCGATGACATAATCGCGCCAGCGCCACATGATGCGCTCGCCGTCATACTGATATCCGTTGGAGTCGGCGTATCGCGCGTTATCCAGCCAGCGCATCGCCATGCGCTCACCGTATCGAGGATTGACAAGCAGGCGGCTCACCAGCTTGTCGTAGGCGTCGGGCGATTTATCGGCAAAGAAATCATCCACTTCTTTAGGCGTGGGAGGCAAGCCGGTAAGGTCAAGCGTGACGCGGCGGATCAGACGATCCTTCGATGCCTCGACTGAAGGCTTCAGTTGCTCTCCATCCAGTCGCTCGAGAATAAAACGATCAATCGCATTGCGAGCCCATTGTTGATTTGAAACCGCAGGCAAAGCAGGCCGCTCTGGGGTGATAAAGCTCCAATGCTTCTGCCACTTGGCGCCTTCTGAAACCCACTGTGTCAGGATGCGGCGCTCAGCATCGGTTAGTGAATGCCCTGTAAAAACGGGAGGCATCTTGCGGGCCTTGGAATCTGTGTTGATCCGCCGGATCAGTTCACTTGTCTCAGGCGAACCCGGAACGATCGCGCGGCGCCCGCCAAGATCGGCCTTGGCTTGCGCCTCGATATCCAGACGCAAAGGGATGTTTTTGTTCTTGGCGTCGGCGCCATGACAGGCAAGGCACTTGTCCGAGAGAATCGGACGCACGTCACGATTAAACTCGACAGGGCGAGCCGCTGACAAGAAAGTCGGAAACAAAACGAAGGCCAACAAAACCCGTATCATTTTGACCCTATTTTATATGCTTGTTGAATGCAGCGCAGAACGTTTTTAGCAGGACTCGCCGGAATGACCAAGCGACCGAATCTGCTTTTTGTCCTTACCGACGACCAGCGGGCTGACTTGATGAGCTGTGCCGGTTACCCCATTCTGCGAACACCAAACATCGATCGTCTGGCCACTGGGGGTGTTCGCTTTACCAACAATTTCTGCGCAACGGCAATCTGCTGCACCAGCCGGGCCACTCTTTTCACCGGCCTCCACGAAAAAAGTCATCTCATCTCAAACTTCAGAACTCGACTCTCACCCGAACTTGTAAAGTTGAGTTATCCCTCGCTCCTTCGCGATGCAGGATTCAAGACCGGCTTCGTTGGTAAATACGGAGTAG
>CAZZGS010000586.1:0-3574 GCA_964653845.1 uncultured Bryobacter sp. | reverse complement strand
GATTTGAGCAAAGTCGCGCGTAGCTCCGCGATTCTTTTGCGTATCGTCTCAGCCCCTTTAGCCTGCCCGACCGGCAACCCCCAACTCCTTTGCTTTCCCGGCGTCAACGTTGCCCAAACAGCCCGAAACTCCGCATCCTCGGCAAGCGCTAATCGCAACCCCTCCGGCAGATCCACCGCATCCTGATCATCAATGTTGAATCTTACATTCACCCAGTCCCCGACCCCACACTCTGCTCTCTTGAGGAAGTTCTTAGACAGTTTCAGATACCATTTCCCGCCTGTTGGCTGCCATGCCCCACTAAAAGCAAACTCCCCAATCTCCCCACGCACCCGCAGTCGAGGATTCTCCTTAGGCGACAAATGAGCCGCAACTTCGGCGGGCAAATACACAACAGAATAAGTCCAGGGTCCCAACGTATAAGACGCCACCTTACCTACAAACTCAAAAGTAAAACGGCTCATTGCAACCCCGCCTCAACCAGGACAACCCCACCTCCAGCCAATCTTCTGGCACTGCAAATACAGCATCACATTCGCTATTTGTAGCCACTGTGTACAATCCATCTTTGTCGATTGACAACTCCGCCACCTGCACTCCATTCCATTCGCCGAGGGGTGCACTATAGGCTTTCCCCTGATCCCGAAGTTTAGGAATCCGGCGTGATCACACATCTCCCTCAGGTGCAGAAACAGGAAGAAAGACGTCGTGGATCCAGGGGGACAATCGATGTTGATCCTGCAGGCCGAGCGTCAAATGGCAAGCGTGGATGAGTTCTTTCCAGCTTGCTGGAGAGTCAGGACACGGGGTTTCATCTGGGAACCGGTCACCGGAAAAGTAAAGAAATACAAGATGTGTGGCTACCCCGATCTTCTGGAGGAAGTGGAGCAAAGCAAGCCGATTCGCATACTGGTAGTAGGTCCCTTCCCACCGGTAGAAGCGATGCACACCAAGTGAAGCCTTGGTCTCAGCCAGACTTCGCTCGATGACGTCTAAACTGGCGCGAGCTTTCGCACCGCAAGGTGATGAACATAGCTCCGGATGGTTGGCTTTGGCCTCGATCAGAAGCCATATTCCTGCGCTCGACACTCGCGCAACTGCATCCCAAGACGGAGCTGTACCACTTTGCGGCCAAAACTCTTCCCAAGCAGCCCTCTGTTGCGGATCTAATTGAAGAAAGGACAAGCCTGTGAACTCGGGGCGCGTTTCACCCGCTATCGGGTACACCCATTCGATTGACCCTTCTCCGATTTTGAGAGACTCCATGATCGCTGCATCTAGAATCGCAGGTGAGTTCTGGCGGTAATTGAACAGGTGGAAGGTACTGCCATACGGCCGATCTGGTTGTGCCATACCTTGAAATGATAACATGAGACGTGTCTTGCTTACCGAAGGTTCATCCACTCCTGGAAGGGATTCCCCAGATGTGTGACCGTTATCGAACGATCCAAGACCGAGACGGGCTGTTCGAAGAGATGTACGGTCAAATACGCAAAAATTGGCTACTCTTTCATGAGCCAGACCGTTGGCCGACGAAAAAAAACTGGGTTTTACGGGTCGCGCCGCGTTTCACTCCAAATTCAACCAAATACATCGAGAAACAACTGCAGAAGGAGATCGCCATCGCCCTCGAGTTCGAGGGATGGGGAAATGATATGCCGACCGCTTCTGGCTTGGTGAATAGCGGTTCACGCCAGATGAACGTCGATATCGCGCATGAGCTGACCGATGGCATTGAGCTGTTCGAGGTGAAAGTCGCTTCAAATACACCCTACGAGGCGGCACTTCAGATCCTTCGGTACGGTGCCATATACAGTCTTTACCGTTTGGAGCCGGAACTGGCAAAGCGATTTCGCGAAAACAAGGTGATCCTCGCCAAACGTGTTGCGCTTAAGGTGCTCGCACCGTGCAGCTATTACTCCAACAGCAACGTTGACCTGTCATTGCTCGAAGTACAGATTGATCGACAAGTCCGGCATTTCGCCGAGCACATCTTCGATAAATTTGAGATGTCATTTGAATTCCAGGCCTTTCCAGTGGGGTTCAATTACCAGCCTGGAATGGACCGAGAGGCGCTCTGCGATGCTGTCCGCAGGCGTTGCTCGCCGTTTACTTCGTAGCCACACACTTCAGATCAGCTGGATGGGTGAATACTCTGCTAAGTCATCGTAAAGTCATCAGATAGGATGAAGCGGCTGGCCTTAACTAAAAGTCGGCGTTAAGCTGTCGTCAGATACGGACTCGAAGCCCAAAAAGGAGACCAGCCATGACGGGTACTATCACCACTCTTGCCGCGACTCGAATCGATCTCGGGAACAAAGCTGCACACTACGCTTACCTGAATGAAGAAGGCAAACTCACCGAAGAAGCCACAGTTGCCATTACCCCTGCGGGGCTTCGAAAGCACTTTGCCAAGATACCGCGAACTCGTATCGCCACTGAAGCCGGTGCGCAATTCCGGCGGATTGCAAAAACGCTTGGCGAATTCGGACATGAAGTCATCGTGGCCAATCCAAGGCAGTGTGGGTGAGCCACCTCCCGTCGTGATCGCTGAGCCATACGACTCATTGTGCGAGGCTTTCATGCCGTTTGCGCTGGCCAGGTCGTCGTCAAATGCCTAATCCGCAGTCAATTGAGCTAAACTCTATTACAGTCAACAAAGAGTTGGGTGGCTTTCCAACCACAACACGTTTATAGGCAGCGTTAAACCTCAGCCGGAAGTCAGAAAACACTGTGTTGACATTCGGTTGATCAGCTAGCAATGAAGAAATTGGAAAAATAAAATTGGCCGTCTCTCCCAACCGTAGGGTCTTCCGAATATGATTACTCTAATTGAAGCCGCTAACTTCAGATCGCTTCAGTATGTCTCACAAGAATTGCAACCCCTACAGATTTTGGTTGGGCCGAACGCAAGTGGCAAAACTACTTTTCTCGACACTATTTCCTTTCTGGGCACTGTAGTTGCCAAAGGAGTAAACGAAGCTTTTGTTGAGCGATCAGAAAACCCTGCAGACATCTTCTGGCAGCGAAAACCCGAACGTCTGGACTTGGCGATCGAGGCGTCTATTCCAGAGGATATTCAAAAAAAACTGAGGAAGCGGACATTCAAGAAGGTTCGTTATGAACTATCCGTTAGTGCAGACACAGACACCCTGGAACCTAGGATTATTCATGAAAAAGCATTCCTGAAAGGGGAGGTACAGCTACCGCCTCAAATTAGACTGGCCTTTCCAGAATCCCAGAGCCCCAAGCAAATAATCAACTTAAAGTCAGGGGCTGAACAAGCTACAATACTTAGCAAGTCGTCATCAGGAAACGACAACTTTTATTCTGAGGTGTATGACAAGCCTGGCAAAGGTTGGACTCCAACGTTCAATTTGGGACCCAAGAGGTCTGCTCTTGGCAATCTCCCCGCCGACGAAGGAAAATTTCCCGTTGCGTCTTATCTAAGAAAACTGCTTGAAGCAGGCATTCAAAAAATAATGCTCAATAGCCTGCTTCTGCGCCAGTCCAGCCCCCCTGGACAATCGCCTGGATTTCGATCAGACGGTTCCAACTTACCATGGGTAATAAG